>JBJOLO010000382.1:0-12815 GCA_046045565.1 Planctomycetota bacterium
TGGTCCCTACATGGTGCATACCCTCTCAGGTATCGACATGGCATTGTGGGATTTAACCGGCAAGCTTTGGGGGGTACCGGTGCATCGCATGCTTGGCGGTCCGACGCGTGACAAGATCCGCGTGTATCCTTCGCCCACAGCCGTGAAGCCGGGATGTGGGACGCCTACCGAATTCACGGCGACGCCGGGCGAAATCCAGCGCTGGGTCGATTACATCCAAGGCGAACGGAAACGAGTCGGTCCCGACGGCGTCGTGATCTTCGACGCGCACTGCGCCATGCCGCCACCGTTTTTGATCCAACTGGCATCGGCACTGAAACCGAGCGATGTGATCTTTCTCGAGGAGGTCGCGGTACCCGGCAATATTGAAGTATTCAAGCGATTGAAGCAGTCGATCACCATCCCGCTCGCAACCGGCGAGCGGGACCGCACGATCTGGGAATTCATCCCGTATCTTCAGGAGCGCTGCATCGATGTACTGCAACCCGATTGTGCTCACTGCGGCGGTATCTCCCAAATGAAAAAAATCGCCGTGCTCGCCGAAGCCTACCATGTGCCGCTCGCGCCGCACTGCATCACAACCGACCTCGGTGCATCAGCCAGTCTGCACGTCGCCGCATCGATTCCGTTCTTCATCATCCACGAGTACTATCCGAACCACACGCCCGAAGGTTCGATGACCAAGAAATGGACCGTGGATAAAGACGGATACGCTTCGATTCCCGACGGGCCGGGACTCGGCGTTGATATCAATGAAGCAAAGCTGGAAGAACTCTCCAAGCAACCGTACCAAGCCGAGTGGCCGACACGCGGTCGACTGAAAGACGGCTCGATTTCTGACTACTAATCCGCACAACACTCCACCACGGAAGAATCACCATGCGCAACGTTTCACGCCTACTCACTTTTTGTCTGCTTTGCACCGCTTGGACTGCGAGCGGCTCGCTATCGGCGCGGGTACTGGCGGCGGACCTGGCGCTTCACTTGCCGCTCGGACGCACCGCGTATCAAACCAACGAACTGATTGACCTCGCCGTCGTTCGGAATTCGAACGCCCCGTTATCCGCCGGTCGCCTCGCCTTGCAACTGCGCAGCGACGATGGCAGTTCCATGGCCTTTGCATTCCCGGTGAGGGCCGCCAATCCTGTCGATGGCAAAGCGCAGGCCGTCGAACACCTGCGACTCAACGGTTGGCTGCTCCGACCCGGCAACTACTCGGTCTCCGTCGAATCCGATGGTGCAAAAGCGGAAACCAAGTTTCGCGTTTTCTCCCATGTTCGTCGCAGTAGCTACCGACTGATTCATTGGGGCGGTGCAAAAAACGACATGATGACGATCGAAGGCGAAGATGGACTCGGTTTTAACATGGCCTGGGGCGAAACGGGCGAAACATCGATCGTCAGCGGCCAAGACGTCATGGGTACTTGCTTGATGGGCGGCGGCCATCAACATGATCTGAAAAACACCAACGACTGGTCTGATCCTAATGTGTACATCGGTGCGATTCAGCGCGGGGTCGATCGCGCGTTTGGATTTCGTACGATGCCCAACGCCATCGGCGCCCACCTGCATGATGAACCGGGCCTCACCTGGTTGCCCCACCCGTACCTGAAAGATAAAGACGGAAAGCCGCTCTTCGGACCGCACGACATCGGTGTGCAACGAGCCGCTTACCGCCGTGCTTTTGACGAAGAGATGCCGTTCTTCGATCAGACCGACACCAAAACGCCGGAAGGCCTGGCGAAATGGGAACGTCTCAACGATTTCAAGCTCGGATTCATGGACGCGTTCTGGAAGACCAGCCGTCACGCGCTCGAGAAAATGAAGCCGGGTTACCTGCCCGTCACGCAATCCCACTACGGCTGGATGGCCCTGTATGACGGATACTACTTTAATGTTGCCCGCAGCTTGCCGGTCATCAGCGGACATGGCGGCTATAGTCACTACTGGTTGTTTAACCTCAATCCGTCGTTCTACGCCGAGATCTCCCTGCCGCGACAACTCGATAAGCCAACGTGGTATCTGCCCGAATGGGGCACCACCGATCTGGACGGTCTCCGTCAGATTCAAAACCTCGCGTTCATCACCGGGATTCAGGGCGTCGCCCAATGGCCGGGTATTAATATCGATTCCCCCCACGTCGGGGCCATCGCGGAAACCAACAAAATCTACACGCGTCTGGGAACGATTTTCACCAAGCCCCAAGCCACACGGCAGCCAGTCTCGATTCTTTATTCCAAATCGAATGCCTATTTCAACAAAGATCACACCCAGGTCCAGGATCTGTCGATCCTGTACGTCGCCACGAGACTCACGCAGTATCCGGTGAACTTTGTTTTGGACGAAGATGTCATCGATGGAACCGTGGCAGCCGAACACAAAGCGATCATCGTCTCCGGAGTCACCTACCTGGATCCGGCGGTGATCGATGGCCTCGCCGATTTTGCGGCTCGCGGCGGCACGGTCCTCACCACGGCCGACACGTCGGTAAACATTCCGGGCGCTACGAGAATCGACGTGGTACCGGACGCGCTCGTAAAAGCCGCACAGGCCCAACTCGCCGGACTCACCGACGCCGCGCAGCGCAAAGCCCTCGACGAACGCATTCAATCGTTCCGCGGCTATTTGGAGTTTGCCGAACCGACCGCCAAGGCGCTCCAGTCTGTCCTTACCTCCAAAGGGATCACTCCCGCATTCACGTCGGACTTGGCGACGGTTGCGCCGGGCCGGCAGGTGCGAGGTGAAATTGAATACCTGTTTGCCGTGAACGTGACCCCTCGCGCCGGATATGCCGGATTCGGCACGCCCGTATCGGCCACCGCAACTCTCGGATTCGTCGATGATGGACGGCCGATCTATGACGCGATCAACGGCACGCCGATGTCGCTTGCGAAAGATGGCAAACAGCTCAGTCTCCCCGCGAACCTCGGTCCCGGCCAGATGCTGGCACTCGCCCGACCCGCTCGTCCCATCGGCGGCGTGTTGGTGAGCACTCCGGCGGTCACACGCGATCTCACGCGCGAGCATGACTCGCCCATTCGCCTTGAGTTCTCCGCTACGCTGATCGATTCGAACCATCGCACGATCGCAGGCTCCGCGCCGCTGCGAATCACCGTGACCGACCCGCTCGGAGCGATTCGCTACGATCTCTATCGAGCCACCGAACAAGGCGTGTGCAATCTCACCCTGCCGCTAGCCGCCAATGACGCGGCCGGAGCATGGACCGTCCGCGTTCAAGAACTGCTCAGCCACACCGCAAGCGAAACGACTTTTTCGTACCAACCGGCTCCGCAATGCGGCGCGCTGGCCGGTGCCTCGCGACGCGCTGCCTATTACGAATATGATCGAGAGAATGTGTTTCATTTCTTCCGATCGCATCGGCAGATCTCCATCGTCGCCGGAACCAGCGATTACGCTCAAGCTGCTGCCAAGCGACTGGCAGCTGCGATGAAGCCGTATAACGTCGAGGCAATCATCGTCCCTCTGAACGACGCCAATCAGGCTCGCCCTTTGACCGATGAAGAAGCCAAGACATGGTGTGGCACCACCGCGGCCGGTGATCTCGATGCCAATGCCCGCAAGAATCCCCACATTGTCGGCTACAACCTCACGCGACCGACCGTGTTGATCGGCAATCCGCAAGATCACCCGCTGATCAAACGTCTGCACGATACCAAAGTGCTGCCGTATGCACCCACAACCGACTTTCCCGGACGAGGTCGCGGCATGATTGCCTGGAATCTCATGACCCTCGGTCACGACCTCGAGGCACTGGCGTGTATCGCGAATGACGCCGAGGGGATGAACGAAGCGGTCGGGACGCTGTTCACCTTGGCAACGGGAATCGATCCCGTCACGCCTCGCGTTTTGCCGGTCAGCAGTCAGGTGACATCCGCAAAACAACTGACCGCGAAAGCCCCCATCGCGAAGTCGCTTTGGCATGTCGTCACGCCTGATCGCGTCGTCGGGTTGAATGTTTCGAACCAGGGCGTGATCGAGGCTATTTCGATCAACGGCGCGCAGACCACGGTCGATGCCAGCGGCAAAGTGTTGCAGCGCACGCGACTCAACGCCCTGCCCGCATCCAACAAGATCACGGCTGACATCGGAACGCTGCCGAAAGAACAACTGCGGTCCGAGTTTCGACTCAAGCAAGTGGTAACTGGAAACGACCTGATTGCCGTCACGTACTGGGGCGGCCGACTGCAGGTTTTCGACAAGAGCGGTTCACTGAAAACCGAACAACAGCTCGATCACGACGTCACGGCAATGACCTGGCTCGGCAAGGATCTCGTAGTCGGACTATCGGACGGAGCGATTACCTTGTTGCGTCCGTAAGCCGTTCAAGCCACCGGTTCGCGCTGGTCGTCAACGGTTCTTGCAGATCGTCGTGCACCACCGCCGCGAAGGCGATGCGAAACGTTTTACCTTGCGCTACGGTTACCGTACTGCGGTCGCCTTGCTTCATCGCTGCGCGGCCGAACGGATTCGCGACAAACACGCCGTAGTCCCGATTGTGCCACCAGCACTCACGAAAATTCGACGGCGAGGCAAGCAGCGTCATGCCCACCTGCTTACCTTCGACTGATCCCGAGTAGTCACACCACGACGCGGACTGTCCCCACGTTTTCCCCGCTGTCGTTTGCCCTTTTGAATTCGTGATCGTACCTCCGCTTTTCTCGGTCGACCGAGTGGCCACCCGCGCGCCGAATCCCATCTCCTCCTGGTCGCCGAAAAAGAAGTCGCCGTCGTCCGCATGAAACGTCGCGTCCCAGATCAGGAGCCAACTCGACGACTCCGGTCGGATCGTAAAGCGGCTGACCATGCGACACAGTCGTTCGCCGCTCGACTTCAGCAAATCGGATTCGGTAGCAAAGGTGATCGCACCGCCATGCGGCTTCGGCTCCTCGACAAACCGTCGATGCTCGATGCGAGCCTTGTTTCGCCAATAGTCCTGGCCACTCATTTCGCCGAAGGCCAACCAGATCCCCGGATGCATCGTGTCGTGGTCGGTAGCGTCGCCCTCGCGAGGCGGATGGTTGCGAGTCACCTTGATGCCACTCGGGGAATACACATTCGCGAAATAGGGACGCAGGATCTTCGGATCGCGAAAGACGTATTCGGCAACAGGCCGAGTATCGCACGTGATGACCAGTTTGTCGGCAAGCATCTGTACACTCAACCGACGCCCGTCTTGCACGGTCGCTGCGGATGCCTCGCTGGGCTGAAGTCCCGACACCATCACCAGGCAACATGCGACGACAGTTCCAATCGTTTCGCTGACCATCACTCGCATATCACACTCCCCTTCATGAAGAACAGCTTTGCCGCGCGGTGCCCTCAATCGGCCGCACCCCTAGGACGGATAGCAGATCGAAGGCATTCTAATGGAGTCATCAACCACGCAGCAATCAAGTCGGGCATCGTCGTCCCCACTCGACAGCGCATCGCGACGCCCTGCACTTCGCGTGGTTTGCACGTCGCGTGGTTTGCAGGTCACGTGGTTTCAACTTGGCATCGTTCGACTTATGCATCACAATGGGCGGCAGACATGCGTGAATACTTGTCAACGTCGAGGTCGAAGAGATGACGAATCCGCACTGGAACCGCATTCGCAAAGCCATGAGAGCGGTTTTACTGGTTTGGCTCTTGCTGCTGCTTCCGGCATCAACACTACGCGGACAAGAGGAATCCTATGATTGGTCGCGCGGAAGACGTTTGGGTTCCGGGATCCAGTACGCTCGTGTCGAGGCCACCGCACCTCGAAAGATGGTAATCCATGGTTTGCGAATCGATACGCAGACCGAGGGCCTGACATTCCATACCACGGGTCGTCGAAGCGAATGGGTCGAAGGCAAAACCGAAACGGACCGGCAGACGTCTCGTAATTTTCTCCGCACCGCTCGCACCAAGGGCATTCCCATGATTGTTGCGATCAACGCTGATGCCTTCTCGCCCTGGCCGGCACCGTACGACCAAGAAACGCCTACCGACTTAAGTGGCCTCGCCGTCTCGCAAGGCACGGTCGTCTCGCAAGGATCGGGCAGCCCGTCTTTGATACGGACCAAATCGGGCCAATTCCGTATCGACACGACCGATCGTCAAACCGACACATCGGAGATCGATCTCGCGGTAAGCGGTTTCGCGTTGTGTCTCGCCGAGGGGAAACCGATTCCTGGCGGGGACGATTTGCATCCGCGAACCGGTATCGGATTATCCGAGGATCATCGGTACGTGGTCGCGGTCGCGATTGATGGACGTCAACCGGCAAGCATCGGCGCGACCACGGCGGAATTGGGTGCGTGGCTGAAACACTTCGGTGCGCATCGAGGCATCAACATGGACGGTGGCGGGTCCACCACCATCGCTTGGTGGAACGCCGATGCCGATGGAGAGAACAAATGCCAATTGCTGAATCGCCCCGTCGGCAATGGAAGCAAAGCCGACGGACTTATCGAAGCCGATTTCAAACCGTCCGAACGAGCGAACGGAAATAACCTTGGTGTCTCGGTTCGAGCGAACCAATAGAGGCAAATGCTGCCATGAGCGAACACCCGACCAATCAGACCGATCATGACCACTTCGACCGGCCCGGCATCGCCGACGCCGATGCCACTGCTACCCGGTTCAATCTGAGCCGACGCGATTGTCTCCGACTCGGTGCGGCAACTGCATTGAGTTTCGGTGCCGTGTCGAGTGGCGCTGTGGACTCCCTCTTTGATGGTGCCTCCCAGACACATGCCGCGGACACACCCGGTCGTGAGATCACGCCTCAATCCGTGGCGGCGGTCGTCACCGTGTATTACCGCAATTCGCACGCCGACGTCATCCTTGGCAAAATCATGGACGGTTGGGAGCAAGATGGTGGACCGGGACCGGCGTTGAAACTCGCTGCGGTCTATATCGATCAGTTTCCTGACTCTGATGTCGGCCGTGATACCTGTAACAAACATGGCGTCCCGATTTTTGACTCCATTGAAAAAGCAATCACGGTGGGCGGTGATCGCATTCCCGTGGATGGTGTTCTGTGCATCGGGGAGCACGGAAACTATCCGCTCAACGATATTGGTCAGCAACTTTACCCGCGTAGAAAATTCTTTGAGCAAATCACCGATACTTTTCGCAAATACGATCGCGTTGTGCCGGTCTTCAACGACAAGCATTTAGGCCCGGTGTGGTCCGACGCGAAGTGGACTTACGATCGCGCGCGCGAAATGAAAGTGCCATTCATGGCGGGTTCATCCTTGCCTGTAGGCTACCGCACAAACGATATCGATCTTCCAATGGATTCCGACATCGAGGCGGCGGTCGGCATTGGCTACAGCGGCCTCGAGATCTACGGCATTCACGCATTGGAGTTTTATCAGTACCACATCGAGCGGCGGCGCGGCGGCGAGCGTGGTGTCAAATCGGTGCAGTACTTGCAAGGAGCCGAAATGTGGAGCGCGGTCGACTCGGGGCTCATCTCGGCAGCCGCCTTTGATGCCGCACTGGCTGTCGTACCAAAATCGGTGAAACCCAACGTTGGACAAGATGATGTTCGAAAAGATCAAGGTGCTGCACTATTCCTGTTCGAATACGTCGACGGATTCGTGGGTGCCGTCTTCATGCTCAGCTGCATTGGCGGCACTGCGATCGGGATCAAAATGAAAGGCCGGTCACAGACGATCGCTACCGCGTTCGACGAACGCACGACGCCGCGTTTTCCCCACTTCGCTTATCTGCTGAAAGCGATCGACAAGATGATCCACAGCGGACGGCCGACGTATCCGGTTGAGCGCACGCTGCTCACGAGCGGCATCCTCGATCGCGTGATGAACTCGCGTGCGCAATCGGGAAAACGGCTGATCACTCCCGAACTCAAGATCGCCTACCAACCGGTCGACTACCCGCATGCTCCGCACGTCGATCTGCTCAAGCCGCCGACTTGATTGCTCCGATCGCTGAGCGGCCGGGTTGATACGGAGAACCGCGTTCGCAGGCCGAGGCGCAGGTACGTCGCGTGGCGCAAGCGCGAACTGATTTGGCGGAAAGACCGTCACGCGGCGAGCGTGACGGTCACCTTCGGATTGGCCAGTTTTTACGGCGAGATGTCAGACGTTAGTGATCGTGGTCGTGATCACCGTACAGCATGTGCTTCTTGTCGGCTCGCGTGTATACGTAGGCCAACAGGTCGAGGATTTCCTCGCGGGTAAGCTTGCTGAGCAATCCCTGCGGCATGATCGAGACGGGCGACTTCGTCCGCTCGTCAATTTCCGCGAGCGGAATCGCGGTGGGTTCACCCTTGGCGAGCGGATCGACGAGCACTTTCAGCTCCGTGGGACTCTCCTGCACGATCAATCCAGTGATCACCTTGCCCGACGTCAGCACGATCGTGTTCGACTGATACTTTTCGGCAATCTCTTTCGACGGCTCCAAGATCGATCGCAGGATATGCTCGGTCGTATGCTTGGAGGGCTCGATCTTCGTCAGGTCCGGCCCGAACTCGCGGCCCTCATTATTGAACTTGTGGCAACCCACACAGTTGGCTGTCTTAAACAGGTTCTTGCCGACCGCGAAGGAGCGTCCCGGAGGCAGCTCGCGCACGCTGTCGATCAAATCCTCGAATTTCCAATCGGTGTTGCGACCGATCGCCTTCAGCAGTTCATCGCGTAGCGGCAGCGGATTCGCCGCCAGGTATTCGGTCGGATTCGCCTGATAGGACTCGATGTCTGCGACCACATACAACGCGCCGTACATCCGTCGCCAGTGACCCGGATAGGTGCAGACATACGGGTAGACGCCCGGCGTCTTGGGCACCTCGAAGGTCAACGATTGGTTCTGGCCCGGATCGAGCAGACGGCTTGCGAGCAGCACCTTGTCCGACTTCGGCACGTAGTTGCGTTCCTTCGCATCGGCATCCCGTGCCGTTGCCTCGGCGAGCAAGCCGATTTCCTCCAGCGAGCCCGGTTGCAGGATCGCCAGGTTGTGCGGCATGTTGTCGGTGTTCGCGAATCGGAACTCCACCGGCTTACCGGCTTGGACGACGATCAGTTCCTTGTCGTAAATCATTCGCTCGACCACGGTGCCAATGGCGATCACCGGCACGTCGAGATTCTCCAAGCGTTCATTGAGCGACTTGGCTTTGTCCGGCGGAAGTTTCGCCGCAACCGATTTGGCCACCGCAACGGCTTCCACCGCCGATCCGGTCGTGCGGAAACGAGCGGGAATGCTGCTCAGGTAGCTAACCAGGTTGTCAGCCAGACCAGGCAGTTCCGCTTCAGCCCATGCCTTTTCCGGCACCGACTTGATCGCGTGAATCGCCGCCGGTCGGCTGCGCGCCGCCTTAATCAGTGTCACCAAGTCGCGGAACTTCTCGGCCTCGTGACCCGGAATCGACTCCATGGTTCGAATGGCCACGTCGTGGATCGTCTCCGCGCCACCGCTCACCGATAGATACTTCGCAGCGATCTTCTGACGTTCAATTCCCGGCCCCGACCAGTCAACCGCCAAACCGTCGCCTCCACCGTTATCGAAGTAAGTGACGATGATCGGATGCGCACCTGCGGTCAATTGCACCGCCGCCTGTTTCTCGACCATGCCATGCAGGCCGTCGTTATCAATAAGCAGTTTGTTATCCAGATAAATTCGTGAGCCGTCATCGGATGCGATGAAGAACGTGTACTTGCCGGCTGTCGGGGCGTTGATCAGTCCGGTGAATCGTAGTGCAAACTGATCCGCCTGCTTACGCTGCGGAACATTCATCACGATTTCGGGAACGATCCCGCTTTCCTGCGGCTTCATTTTCGCCAGAGTCTCCAGCGCAACATCACCCGCACTGGGATGAAAATAGTCAACCTGGATCCCGCTTTGCTGCAGTGCCGCGCTGTCGGCCTCCGCCTTCAGATTCGGCGGCAGCTCAAACATCAGCGAACGGACCGCCTCAAACAACGAACCACGAAGCGCCTCGTCGGAAATGCTTGGCACCGCGTTGAGCAGGTCTCGCAAGCTATCTTTATTTTGTGACGCTGCAACGAACGCCGCATCGCCCGACTTGTCGGCCAGCATCCAGCCGACATAGCCTAGTTCGCGAGTCTTGGGGTTCTTCCCCTTGAGTGCAAAGGTTTCCAGCTGGTTGCGAATCTTCTTCAATTCCGCGGCAGGCTGCTCCGTTAGGAGCAGGCTGAGCGCCTCGAGCGATTCCGCCGGACCGTTCGTGTCTCGCTGCTCGATCAGTGTCAGCAGTAGCGGCAGGGCACTGGCCTTACGCAATTTGGAAAGTCCGGCCAAGGAATCTCGCAAGGCTGCAAGCGACGCATTGGAACGCGACAACACGGCTTCGTACACAACCTCATTCGCCGGCAGCTTCATCAAATCGTCGACACTCGCATTGCGTAGCGAATAGAGCATCGCGGCCTTCGACAGCGGCTTCTTCGACGCAATCATCTCCTGCAACAACTGATCGACGTGCAATTGCCCGCGAGCATAGTTCAGCACCGTCTCGAGTTCCGGGTCGAGCGGCCGATTGGCTACTTCGAAAACCACCTCCGCTGCCGCCGGTCCGCCAAAATTCACCGCTGACTTTACCGCCTCAGCACGCACCAGCGCCGATTCATCGCGCGCCGCGATCAACAAGGTGTTCTCCCACTCGGGAGCATCTTTCGTCCAATGGCCAAGGGTGCGAATCGCGGCCGCACGTACCCGCGGCTCCTCCGCCTTGTACACCGTCTTCAGCAACTCATGCTGCGGAACGCGATGCTCCTCGAACACCCACAGGCATTCCAGAAGCGCTTGCGCGTGATCCGGTTTCTTGACGTCGAGCTTCGCGGCCCAGGCTTTGACCGCCGCAACCACGTCCTTCGTCTCGCGACCGCTCAGCTCCAACCGACCGCGGTACCGTACGCCGTTCTCTTTCGTGAGAAAAGCCTTACATACTTCGTCGATCGGCTTGCCTTTCAACTTCATCGGCGCAAGCAGCGGCCGGTCCTTGGCCGTCACACGGTAGATACGACCGTGTTCATGATCGCGGTTCGGATCCCGCATATTGTGCTGCATATGGCCGATGATGGCATTGGACCAATCGGAAATGTATAGCGCTCCGTCGCCGCCCACCTCGATATCCGAGGGGCGGAAGTTCGGATCGGAGGAGACAACGATCGGCTCCACCTCTACTGCGCGAATGTCCGCACCGTTGTATTTCACCTCATGCTGCAACACGCCCAGGAACCCGATCGTATTGCAGATCAGGAAATTGCCCTGGTTCTTTTCTGGAAAATGGCTGCTCGACAGAATTCCCGTGGCCGCTACCGGTCGCACGCGCATCTGGAACCACTGTTTGTTGCCGAGGCCCTTGCCGATGTTCACGTACGAACCGGTACCACTCGTTCCATCGTTGGCAAACTGATAGCCCCATTGGTCAATCACATCACCGTGCGGATTCGGCCCGATGGGGAAGTGGAATTCCATCTCGAATGTTCGCGGATTGAAACGATGAACACCGCTTTGTCCCGAGCGAACCGTCTGGGTGGGCGTCTCCATTGCGGCCACGTTAAAGATGCCGCGCGACCAGTAGAGCCATCCATCCGGACCGATCAGCATCGCGTTGGCCGAGTGGTGGGAATCGGAGCTGCACACGCCTTGCAACATGCGAATCTTCACATCGGCGACGTCGTCGCCATCGGTGTCTTTCAAGAACCAGATTTCCGGCAGTGCTGCGACCAGCATTCCGCCGCCCCAGAATTCAAAGCCGGTCACGCTGTTCAATTCATCTGCAAACGTCACGCAGCGGTCGGCTACGCCGTCGCCATCGTCGTCCGGAAGGCAGATGATTCTGTCACGACGAGGCTCCGTCGGATTCCAGTGCGGATACGAAGGCCACACCGAAACAAACAAGCGACCATTGGTATCGACCGCCATCTGCACCGGATTCACCAGTTCCGGAAACATCTCCTCGGACGCAAATAAATTGACTTGCATGCCCTCGGCGACCTTCATCTTGTCGATCGCCTCATTGCCGCCCAGGTAGACGTGCTTGCCACCCGGCAGTTTGCCCGGGATATTGGTCTTCACCTCCAGTTGCGGTGGCAGATTATCGTCGACCACTTTGGCATCGCCGCCTCGGGCTACCGACCAGACTCGCTTGTCGCGATTCCCGGTCATGATGTCGAAGATCTCCATCTCCCGCATCATGACGTCAGCATTCGACTGTCCAAACCAGGCAAGCTTCGACCGGCCGCCGAACACGTTGTAACCGTCGACCACGCGGTAGCGGCTGTACCAGTAGTCGTTCTTGTCGAGCACCGCTTGGCGAAGACGCTCCAGTTCCTTTTCGTTCTTGTTCGTCTTTTCGACGCCAAAGAGCTGCTTCATGATCACCTTGGCCACCTCGCGATCGCCGTGATCGAGCAAGTGGATGCCGTTCATGGTGAGCGGCGCGGTTGCCGACGCGTAAAGCTTTTGTGTCGGGGTGAAGAGATCCACGAACAGGACTTTTTTCTCTCGGCATACCTCAGCCATCGCCTGTGTGTACTGCGCGAGCTTCGTGTTGTTAGCAGAACCGTCCGGCAGGTTCGGGTTCTTCAGATTCTCGTGGGCAATGGGCGAGAAAAAGACGAGCGTCGGGGCCTCCTTGCCGTCGTATTTCTGCGCCAGCATTCCATCGATCACGTCCGAAAGGTCTTTACGAAAGCCCGGCAGCCCGGCCTCGCCTCGCAGTGCCTCGTTGTATCCAAAGAAGCAAAACACCACGTTGGCTTTGGTTTTGGCGAGCCACTCATCCGGGCTGCCAAAGTTCTCTTCCCGCTGACGAAGCTTCAATTCGTCGCCCGAGTAACCGA
>JBJOLO010000399.1:0-6226 GCA_046045565.1 Planctomycetota bacterium
TTGTCGATACTGCCTTTGTCGATCGGCGATTCTCTGTTCTGCAGAAACAGCCACAAATAGATTGCGAGCACGACGGCCAAAACGATCAGAAGGGTGCTCGCAGCACGCGGACCTCGCGCGCTGCGCGACCCGATCGGATGAACGCGAGATACGGATGCGTCGTCGTGGTGCAGATCCGACAGGCAGTCATTCAGCACTTCGGCGACTTCAACCGCGGAACGGTACCGTTCTGCGGGATCTTTTTGCAGCAGTCGTTCCGTAATCGTCGACAGCTTCTCGGGAATGTCGCGACGAATTTCGCGAAGCGGTTTCGGTTCCCAATTCACCACACGTTGGCTGGTTTCGAAGGTGGTTTTGGCTGTGAATGGCGAATCGCCCGCGACCATGGCATAGAGGACACAGCCGAGTCCGAACAAGTCCGATCTTGCGTCGGTGGGTTGTCCCGTCGCTTGTTCGGGCGACATGTAGGCAGGAGTACCGACGGCAAGGTTGACCGAAGTCAACTCGACGTTGTCTACGGCGCACGTGGCCAAGCCAAAGTCGGTGAGTTTAGCGCGCTCGATGCCATTCTCCAAAAGCACGTTGCTCGGTTTCACATCGCGATGCACCACGCCTTGCGCATGAGCGGCGGCAAGTCCCGCGGCAATCTGGGCTCCGATGCGTGCGATCTCCACCGGTTTCAGGGGCGGGGACGCTTTAATGCGCTCGCGCAACGTCCGGCCGGAAACCAATTCCATCACTAGCAGCGGTAGCCCCTCGATCTCCTCGACCGCATAAATCGTGACGACATTCGAGTGATTGATCGCTGCGACCGCACGTGCCTCGCGAATAAAACGACGACGAGCAGACGGGTGATCGGCGACCGACCGCTTCAGCAATTTCAACGCGACCATGCGGCGGAGTTGTTCATCGTAGGCCTTGAACACCGTGCCGAACGCGCCTTTGCCGATGACCGAGAGCACCTCATATTTCCCCAGCTTGCCGATGACGGCGGGAAAACTTCCGTCCGGTTTTCCGGAGATGCCGTCTTGTGGTAATTGCTCCTCGGACAAAAACGTTTTCCACTCGGCGACTTCCTCCGCGAATCGCTGCGAATCCGCTTGCACCGCGCCAGGATTCGTCTCACTGGAGGGAATGTTCCCTGCCGGCTTGGGCAAGGGGGGGCCATCCTTGGTGTCCAGCGACGGAGGCGGCGATAAGCCGTCGGAATCGGGAATCCGATCGCGATCGCTCTGGCCGAACAGCGCTTCCTTGTCGATCGCCGGTTCGTCCCGGTTGCCAAGCGAGTCCCCTGAGGAGCCCTCCGAGGAACCCTCTGAGGAACCTTCTGAGGAACCTTCTGGGGAACAACGCTGAGGGTGTTGACGAATCCATGCCACCGCATTCAGGCACCGTTCGCAGTTTGAAACGTGCGCAGCGCACGCTTCGTACGAGGACTCGGCCAGCGTGCCGCTCGCGAATTCAATCAATTGTTGTTCGTCTGGACAAGGACTCTGGGGACTCACGCGGATCTCCTTGAGCCGCATCGCGTCGAGTGCGATTGATCCCCGAGTTCACCGCGCGGTTGGATGGCACGCTTCAGTTCGCAGGGGGATTCTCGAGAGAAATTCGCCGTCATCGAACAAGCTGCGGGCGAACGTCCTCGAGCATTGCGACCGCTCGTGCTTCGAACTATACCTACCACGCCGCACAATGACAAACCCCTGCAGGTGGGGGATGGCTGGTGGGGGTGGATCGCGTACTAGGCGGCTGATGGCCTGAAGAGAGAGTTGTAGCCAAAAGAGAGGGTAGGGGAAGCGCTTCGCGGGAAGCAATGCAGCGCGGATGGCGACAACCCGGTGCGTGATCTGGGGCGGGCGTGGGCTGGGCAGATCGACTCAGGCCATGTCTGCATCATGCGGATGCAGCGTCGAGTTCAGCGAAGTTTTCGATTTCGAGTTCAGCGAGTCGATGGGTAAGCTCTTCCGCGCTCGGGCGCCGCTCGGGAATCTTGGCGAGCATTTCGCGCAGCAACCAAGCCAAGCGGATCGGCAACGAAGGTTTCACGTGTCGCACATCGGGGATTGGTTCTCGAAGGTGAGCCATGGCCCAGGAGTCGATGTCGTGTCCATTGAAGGGCAGACGGCCGGTTGTCAATTGAAAGAGCAGGATTCCGACCGCGTAGAGATCGATTGCCGGAGTTCGGGGTTCGCGGGGCAGGAAGACTTCGGGCGCGGCATACGCTGGCGTGCCGACAACCCAGTAGGGATCGGGTGACGGCCCCACAGCATGCCGTTCGATCGGCACCAAGTCGTCGCGATGTCCGTTCGAGAAGCCAACGTTGCCCGCTTCATCGTGCTGGCCATGGTGGCAAGGAAGCGACAGGCCGAAATCCAGCAGGCTCACGGTGCCGCTCGGTTGCACGATCAGGTTGGCCGGACCAAGGTCCGCGTGAATCCAGCCCGCGCGATGGACTTCCATCAAGGCTTCGCTGAGTTGTCGCGTGATCCATAGGGCGGCAGGAAGTGCGACACGGCCATAGCGTTGCAGAGCTGCCTCGAGCGTTGCACCGCGAATGCGAGGCATGACAATGTAAAACGGCGGTTGGGCCAGCTGTGCGGCGAGGATCGGAACGATCCGCGAGTGATTCAGTTGCCGCGAGATGCGGACTTCCTGGGCGAGCATGGCACGTACGGGTGTTGATGCGGCATGCTCCGGTTTGACCATCTTTAAGACGTAGTCGGCAGACAAGGAACGGGGGCTGCCCGCCGGACGGGCCAAGTGGGTAACGCACCAACGGCCAACGGACAGGGGGCGTACGATTTCCCAGGCATCGCGATTCGCTTGCGAACTTGCCGTAGCAGGCACCGCGGTTCGGGTGGTCGTGACGAATCGCCCGTTCGCAATCGGCATAAATTCACTAACCCTCTTCTTCGTGCGCCTCGAGCAACGAGTCGTTCGGACGGAGATGAACGGCTGGGTAAAGCTTGACGGTAATAGGTTGTCGGGAAGGGCCGCTACCGGGCCGGGCGGAAGTGCCGAGTGATCTGCTGGCCAGACGTAGTCTTTGAGGGTTTCATCGGATGTTCACCGGAGTGAAATTCACAAACCCTGTCCGCATCTTGCTGGCTGTCCGGTGGGCAACTAGAATTCGGGCTTTTGCGGGAGAATTC
Source organism: Planctomycetota bacterium (assembly GCA_046045565.1). Lineage (GTDB taxonomy): Bacteria > Planctomycetota > Planctomycetia > Pirellulales > Pirellulaceae > VGZA01. The sequence goes on from JBJOLO010000399.1 coordinate 3,153, forward strand.
GTAGGGAAACTCCCAGCCAATTGTGCGAGATCGGAACGCACGAGTCGGCGCTGGAACGCGCTCGAAACGTTTTAACTGGAACTTACTAATAGGAAACGAGTCATGTCGTTGCGGAACTGGATCCTGGTGGCGTTGGTGGCGGTCGTGGGCTGCGGAGTACTGAGCGGATGTCAGGGCGTTGAGGACACCAAGAAAGGTCCGACCCGACAGAAGACCACCTGATCCCCGCCGTGGAACGGCGGATCCCTGGGCCGGTTCGGAACCGGCCCATGCATGTTGGCGGCGCTCACATCCAAGACGTTTCCAGTTACAAGGCGGGATTGTTTATGACTCTTCGACTGCGCATAGGCTCGTGGCTGTTTATCGTACTCGCGGTGATTAGCGGTTGCAGTTCGCAGCCGTCCGGCTCGGGAAAAGCGGATGGCGGCGCCGCTGCCGGCGGCGGGAAGGGCGAGAAACGGATCATTCTGCTGACGAACGGGAATTCGCCGTTCTGGGATGCGTGCCGCTTTGGACTGCAGGCCGGCGAGAAGGAATTCAAGCTTGCCGATTCCGGGCTGAAGGCCGTGATGGAAGTCAACGACGGCACGCCGCGCGGTCAGATCGACAAGTTACGTCAATTTGCCAGTCAGAGCGACATCGTTGGCGTCGCTGTTTCGGCACTCGACGCCGACAATGCTGCCGTGGTCGATGAAATGCGAAAGCTGCTGAAGAAAGGCGTGCACATCATTTGTGTTGATGCGGATGTCAATCGCGAAAAGTTCCGCGATGCTCGTCCGTATTACATCGGCACCGACAACTTGAAAGGCGGTGTGGCACTTGGGGTCGCAGGACGCGGAGTCCTGGAGTCCCGCAATCAGCAGCAGGGCTCCTATGTGCAATTCGTGGGACGCACCGGCTCGCACAATGCTCGCGAGCGTATGGACGGGTTCAAGTCGGCGGTAGGCGAAGCGTTTAAAGAAGCCGATCGCATGGGCGATGACCTCGATCGTACCAAGGCCAAAGAGAACGTACGCAACGCGCTTACCAATCACAAGGATATCGTCGCCCTGGTTGGCATCTGGTCGTACAATGCTCCGGCGATCGTCGACGTCTGCAAGGAAAAGGGACTTCGCAAAGAAGGTGCCGCGAACCCGGCGGTGGTCACGTTCGACGCCGAACCGATTGCCATCGAGCAGATGGGCGAAGGTCACATCGACGCGATGGTCGTGCAGAATCCGTACGATATGGGATTCCAGGCCGTGCGGTTGCTCAAGGCGATGGTGGAGAAAGACGAATCGGTGATCAAGGAAATGTTCCCCAACCAAGGCCAGCCTGACGGCGACTTGTTTGACACGGGGCTGAAGGTTGTCGTGCCCGATGAAGGGTCGCCGCTCAAGCAGGAAATGTTTGAGTCAAACGTGCAATTCCTGAAGCTGAAGGCGTTCAAAGACTGGTTGGCTCAGTACGACCTGAAGGGTTCTTAATCGGCTCGACCGCGGCATCGTCGATTGCCGGAATCGGAACTCGGCTCGATCGGAGGCCGCCATGTCACGTTTGCGTTTGAACGAATTGATTCTCGTCGCCGCGATTATGGTCGTGGCGATGTTGACCGCCGCGCTCGATTCCAATCACAACTACGTCCAGAACCCGGGCGACAGTGTGATCGAGATCATTCGGCAGACCAGCTTGCTGGGGATTTTCGCGCTGGGTGCCGCCGTGGTCATTATTGCGGGCGGTATCGACCTGTCGGCCGGATCGATGATCGCATTTAGCGGCACGACCTGCGCCACCTTCATGACGTTGTTGGCACCGCTGGCGATGAAGGGCGAGCAACCCCTGGCGCTCTGGGTGATCGTTGTCAGTATCGCCGCCACGATCCTTGTCGGGTTGCTCGTAGGATCGTTGCATGCGTGGTTGATTACGGTGATCCGGTTGCCCCCGTTTGTCGCCACGTTAGCGACGTTGGTCGGACTGCGCAGCCTGGGGCGGGTGATCTGCGAGGATGTCACGCAGGCGAAGCTCGGGGGAAAGAGCACCCAGATTCAGATCTACGACGAGAAGTTTCGGTACCTCGGTACGACCGTCTGGATTCCCGCTTTGATTTTTCTGGTGCTCGCCGCGTTGGTTTGGTTCCTGTTGCGGCAGACGGTCACGGGGCGACACTTGTACGCTCTGGGCGGTAATGAACAGGCTGCGAAATTGAGCGGCGTGCAAACCGACCGGGTGAAATGGCTGGCCTACTGCATTGGATCCGTTACCGCGACGATCGCCGGAATCCTGTATATCGGTGATCAGGCGGTTGCGGATCCGCAGACACTCGGCCGAGGATACGAATTGAATGCCATTGCCGCAGCGGTCGTGGGTGGCGTCAGTTTGCAAGGCGGTGTCGGTACCGTTCCCGGTACGCTGCTCGGCGCCCTGTTTCTCCGTGTCGTGATCGACGGGGTGGCCAAAGTCATCAAGACCGGCGCCGACGTTTATGAAGGCCTGATTGTCGGAATCGTCGTGGTGGTCGCGGTTGCCTTTTCGCAGATGCGACAGGCATTGCGGACCGGACGCGAAGCGTTTCCAGGCGGTTTGGGGAGCGTGACCGTGGTCAATCTGGGCGTCTTAACGACGGTGATCGTGTCCCAGCTGGCCGGAACGACATGGGCCCTGGCGCTCGGCATGGGCGTGACGGTTTTTCTTGCGGGGATCAAGGTCTGGCAATCGCTGCGGAAAGCATGAGCACCGAATCGATCATTTCCATTCGCGGAATCACCAAGCAGTTCCCCGGCGTCATCGCGTTGAAGGACGTATCGCTCGACGTGCGTCGCGGCGAACTGCATTCCATTTGCGGCGAGAATGGGGCGGGCAAAAGCACGCTCATGAAAATCCTGTCGGGCGTGATTACCGACTACGAAGGGGAGTTGGCGATTCGCGGCAAGGTGGTCCGGTTTGATGGCACGCGTGCCGCGGAGCGAGCCGGTATCAGCATCATTCATCAGGAATTGAACATCGTCGAGCAGCTGTCGGCAGCGGCGAATATCTTCTTGGGGCGCGAGGTGCGGGGAGCATTCGGGCTGCTGAACGACCGTGCCATGGAACAGGCC
>JBJOLO010000408.1:0-9119 GCA_046045565.1 Planctomycetota bacterium
AGGCAACCGATCGGATGCCGAGCGACGGCTTCGCCAAGCCGCCCGGCTAGCCGACCATTTGCGGCTGCTTCAATTACTGCTCGGGCGCGGTCGCTGGGACTATGCGAGCCTCGCGGCGGAACTGGAGTGCAGTGAACGCACGATTCGTCGGCGGCTCGACGCACTCGAATTGGCAGGGATCCCCGCCTATTACGATCAGCAACTTCGATCGATTCGAGTGCTCCCCGGCGTCAAGTTTCCTGTTGTTCAGTTGACGCGAGATGAACTGCTCGAGCAAGCAACGGCGACCGTCCTGGCGGGTGCGAAGGGGTTGAATGCGGCAGCGAGCGTTCCCGCGACGGAGAAACTGGCCGCCATTTCCACTGATGAGGTGTCACAATTGCTGTGCGATGCTCAGCATGTAATGAGGGCACTCGACCTGCGATTAGCCGATCACAGCAAGCATCACGATATCCTCAAGACGATCCAATGGGCGTTGATTGAACACCGGCAGCTCGCAGGCACGTACAAATCACCGTACCAGGAGCAGCCGATCGAGCTGAAGCTGCACCCGCTGCGACTTTGCCTAACGGGACAGGCGTGGTACCTGATTGCTCGTCCAACTGACAGCACCGAGCCTCGCACCTACCGCGTCGCCCGCTTTCAAACTGCATGCCCGCTCGACGCAAGAGCCTCCATCCCCGCGGAGTTTGACTTGGACGCGTATTTCGGCAATGCGTGGAACGTTTTTCGCGGCGACCACCGCTACGAAGTGGAAGTGGAGTTCACTTCCGAAGCAGCAGAAATCGTCACCGAAACCGTCTGGCACAAGACGCAACAAGTACAGCGCCTCAAAGAGGGCGGCGTGCGAATGACGTTCACGGTGGATGGCTTGGATGAGATCGTGTGGTGGGTGCTGAGCTGGTCAGGACGAGTAAAAGTGAACCGGCCCGAAACGCTACGCGCGATGGTCGTCGAGCAACTGCAACAAGCGCTGCGACTGCAAGAAAAATGAAACCCTTCGCCCCGCTTCGAGTTTTCGGTATTCGTAGGGTGTGCCAAGCCAATCGCCCATCGACGCACCAACATCAACCGCGACATCGATCGGCGCCGACGCACCGCCTGCCAGTACCGCCGGAGATTCATTTGTTAGACCAGGACGAACGCGAAGATAGCGACGATTAGCAGAGTCCCTATCCCAATGAATGCATTGAGTACAACGCGTTTTCGGGGCGAGGGAGCATGCGGCGCACACGTGCGATGATTCGCAAAGCAAACGCCACTTTTTTCGAGGCAAACAAATCATGCAAGAAATGCCAAGCGATAAGCAAGTCACCGGAAAGGAATCAACTATTCCGATGAGAAAGGTCTTCGTTACGCTGCGCGGCATGTTGTTCTGCTCCGCATTTCGCTCGTTTGAACTCGAGGTCTCCGAGGATGCCGACTTGGCGACGATGGCTCCGGAGACGTTGAACGAGCTGGCCGACTTTGAGCAGATTCCGTGGGATTTCGGCGAGTGCGATTACGTCGAGCTGCAAGACTATTCCATTGACGAGTGCCGTTCGAACGGACCGGACAATCGCAAGCCAAGCTGACCGTGCGAGTGAGTTCCGTTGACTCTGCACTCCACTTTTCCTATTTACAACAAACCAACATGACCTCACGCACGATCGCGATCGGAGACATTCACGGCCACGCATTGGCGTTGGCTGGACTTCTCGATGCGGTGGCTCCCCAACCGGACGACATGGTCGTTTTCTTAGGTGACTACATTGATCGCGGTCCGGATAGTCGGGGCGTTTTGCAACTCGTGCTGTCGCTGAGCGATCGTTGCCGGGTGGTGCCGCTGATGGGCAACCACGAGGAGATGCTCTTGCAGGCACGCGGCAACCGGCATGCACTCCCGATGTGGCTCGACAACGGCGGCGACGCCACATTGCGATCGTACGACTCAAGCGACGAGTTGGAAGGCATTCCGACGACGCACGTCGAATGGTTATGCAGCTTGCGGCGGTACCACGAAACGGAACGCCATTTCTTCATTCATGCCAATTACGCGCCCAACTGGCGACTGGATCAGCACGACTCGAAAACGTCGCTCTGGTTACCCCTGACCGATCTACCCGGCCGCCACTATTCGGGCAAAACGGCCGTGGTCGGTCACACGCCCCAGCCCGCTGGCAAAATCTTGAACCTCGGTTACCTGCTAGGCATCGACACCGGCTGCGGATTCGGAGGCCAGCTGACGGCACTCGATGTGGACAGCGGGCAGACATGGCAGGTCGATGAACAGGGCAGATAATCGCGGGGCGCATGGGCGTCTTCGTTGACATTCTGGGCTCAAAAAATCAACCGGCTGCGTCATTCCAAAGGACGAGTCTACATGTTGCGGTGAACCGCAGCGTTGCAGAGCCCCTCCCCCCCGGCCCTCTACCCGCAAAACGGTTGAGTACATCACGTTTTTAAGGGCGAGGGAGCATTGGTGCCGTGCAACGGCGTGTTGCAAGCGGGCGGCGAACTAGCATCGTCGCGGGGCCGAACTATGATCAAAGAACGACGGATCGACCTGTTTATTCTTGGGTTCGGGTGCGTTCTTGCTGGCGGAAAGTCAGGTGCGTTATGCCACGTCGCGTCATGGCCGTCGGTTTCGATTCGGTCGATCTCGATCTACTCGATCGTTTCTTTGAACAGGGTGAGCTCCCCCACCTGCGTTGTCTTCGCAGCCAGAGTTTCGTTGCGCCGGTAAAGACGACTCTGGATTACGCGGGCGGCTCGGTTCCGTACGCATCCACCGAAGGCAATTGGGTGATGTTTCAGACCGGAGTTCGGCCGTCGACATCCGGCTATTGGGAAACGATCACCTTTGACCCGCAAACCTATCGATCGACCAACGACTTCACGCGGGGCGGCTACGACTTTAAGAACTTCCCGCCGTTCTATGCGATTGGGAATCCGTTCGACGTCGCGACATTCGATGTGCCGGTGTCGGCGGTGGTCCCGAATCTGCGGGGCGAGCAAATTGTCGGGTGGGGCGGGCACTTCCCCTATGTCGTGCGCGGATCACAGCCTGCAGAGCTACTCCAGCAGATCACCGCCCGGCACGGACGCAACGGCGTGTTGTATCGCGACCACGGAGTTCCCTGGAATCAACGCTACCTGCGCTGGCTGGAACGGACATCGATCCGCGCGATCGAGCAGCGTGTTCGTATTTGCCACGAACTGCTCGACCGCAAGCCGCGCGATCTCTTCCTGACGGTCCTGGGTGAAACGCACAGTGCTCTGCACGATCTGTGGGCAGCGAGTCACTCGGATCATCCGCTGCACTCGTGCTGGAAAGGCGACCACGATCCGCTGCTAAGTTTTTTCCGCGCCGTCGATCGCGCGGTCGGAGAGCTCGTCGAACGCGCCGGCCCTGAGGCAGCGTTCGTATTGTTCTCGGTGCACGGGATGCAGCACAACGCAACGGACTTAGCGTGCCTGTTTTTTATGTCGGAGCTACTCTACCGCTTTAATTTTCCCGGCCGGATCGGTTTCGCAAACGGTGAGTTTGGCACTGCACCGCCCCCGCCAGTGCGAGGCGGCCTGCATTGGTATTGGTTCGGCGAGATGTGGCGTCGCAAATACACGCGGATCCCGCTGCTTCGATACTTGCCGTCATGGTACCGCTGGAAGTTGCCGGGCGGCGATTTTCGATTTCCGTTTTTCATGAGCTTGACCGGTCCCGAGGCGGGCTGGCTGCCGGCGATGTGGTATCGGCCCTCCTGGCCGCGGTCACGCTCCTTTGCTCTGCCGGCGTTTGCGGACGGGCACGTACGGATTAACCTCGCGGGCCGCGAAGCGCACGGAATCGTAAAGCCTCACGAATACGAAGACGAGTGCGACAAGATCGCCGCGTTTCTGTCGCGGCTTCGCAATCCGCGAACCGGCAGCCTCCTGGTGCGCGAAGTGGTTCGCACTCGCAACTCGCCGCTGGACAACGATCCCGGTTTGCCGCTGTGCGATCTCTTGGTCGTGTGGGGCGAGGAACCGTTTGACTTGCTGGACAGCCCCGACGTCGGCCGTATCGGACCGGTCCCGTACTTTCGCACCGGCGGCCATCGCGCCGGCGGTTTCGCCATGGTCAAGAGTCCCGATTTTGCCCCCGGCGAACATCACGAATCCATCGACGTTCGCGATCTCGCACCGACCATCCTCGATCTCATGGGCGCACCCATCCCGAACCATTTCGAGGGCCACTCGCTGCTCGCGAAATTCTCCCCTGCGCAAGCCGTTTCGTAGAAGCGGTTCGCCGTGCGTGTGATTCCGCATGAAGTCCATGAGGCCATCACCTTGCGAGCCCAGGAAAAAATCGGTTCAACGGAACCTTGGAAAGTGGTATCATCCACGGCTTCGCGGTCGGGCCTGCACGTGTGCGATATCCCATGCCAGCCCTCCCGGGCGAGCGTGAGGGACAACGAGCGGCACACCATTCAGGCGTGGTAACCGCGGTCGAACCTCGCTTCCGCTCCGATCGCGATTCCACCCTTTGGTTCCCCCTGCCATCCCAAGCCGGCCTTGCACATGAAATCGACCCGCCGAAATTTCCTGCGAGTAAATGGAGCACTGCTGACGCTGCCGTTCCTGCATTCTCTGGCCAGCGGCACGGAACGATCCGCTGCAAACATTCGACCCGGCAAGAAGCTGGTCATCATGTACATCCCCAACGGGATTGTGCGACGCTGCTTTTTCCCCGGCGAAGAGAATTCTGCCTTGCCCGATTTCATCGGCAGCTTTGATGCCGATCGAATCAAAGCCGAACGCCGTGACAAACGTCCGCCCGGCATTTATCCGCTGGAACTGACCGAAACCCTCCAGCCGCTGGCCGACCTCCGCAATGATGTGTCGCTCGTCACCGGACTCGAACGCTCCTTTAAAAACGGACAAGATGTCCATGCCCAAGGCGCATCGTGCTACCTCACCAGCCTGTCGCCGGCACAGGCCACCGAAAAGCGAATCCCGCATCCGAACGGCCGAACGCTCGACCATGTGATCGGCGACCACCTGGGCCACACGACGATTTTCGACACGCTGGAAATCAGTTGCAACGGCTTCACCGCCGGCAAAGAACCGATTGAGTTCGACAACATCTCCTGGTACGGACCAGACCGAATCGCACCCTCAATTCGTGATCCTCAGAAACTATACGACCGCCTGTTCCTGCGCGACACCTATCGCCAGCACGTCGCCGACGTCAGCGACCTCGTGCTCGCCGATGCGAAGTCCCTGACGAAAACCCTGGGGCGTGAAGATCGCGAGACCATGGAACAGTTCATGGCGATGATCCGCAATATCGAGATCCGCATCGACAAAATGAAGTCGCTGCTGACAAGTGTCGACATCACCATTCCGAAGAACGAAGTGCTGCCTCGCGGCGATTATCTGCGGCTGCAAATCGACTTGATGCTGCTGGCGTTCCAAATGGGCATCACCAACATTTGCACCTTTATGATCGGCCCTGAACGCTGGGATGCGACGCTGATGTACGAGGGCGTCTTCGACAAGCCGGTACAGCATCACAACATGACGCACAACCAAAAAGGCGATGGCTACAAGGATGTGCAGAAGATCGATCTGTTTCATATGCGTCAGTATGTCTACATGCTGCAGCGCATGAAGGAAATCAAGGAAGCCGACGGTAGTTCGTTATTCGACAATTCCGTCATCACCTACGGTGCCGGACTGGGCGATGGTGCCACGCATCAGTATTACGACCTGCCGATGATTGTGTCGGGGGGTGCTCAGGGACAACTCAAGCATGGCCGGCACATCAAACTTCCCGGCGGCACATTGAACTCCAACCTGTGGCTCACGGTCGCTCATCTGATGGGCGTGCAATTACCGTCTTACGCTGACAGCACGGGATTGGTGTCGGACCTGTGGCAGTAGTCTGATCGGTGGTTTCCCAACAAGGCACATCGCACATGCCCTTCTGTCATAAACCGGCAGGGACACTCGGAATCAGCCAACCTGCCTGCCGATCGCTGCGTTGGGTGATCGTGCTCGCGACGGCAATGGCTTGTTATGCCCCGCAGACGGCTTGGTCCGAGGACGATTCACTGACTTCGCTGCTCGTTGCCCGCTGTGTGAAGTGCCATGGCGATGAGAAGCCCAAAGCGGAGATCAATCTACGAGCCGTATCGACGCCGCAGCAGTTGCTTGCTCATCCCGACATCCTGCAACGACTGGTCGAGGTAGTTGATGCCAATGAGATGCCGCCGGAGTCCGAACCGGCGATCGACGCTGCCACGCGGAGACAGATGCTCGACCGTTTGAAGTCACTGCTGCGCGAGTCGGTTACGCGAGCACCGCGAGCGGAATGGCCGCTGCGGCGGTTAAACCGCTTTCAATACAACAACACGGTACGCGACCTGCTTCAGCTGAATCGCGACCTTTTCGAGTTACCCGAAAAGCTGATCACGCGACACGATCCGTATCTCCGCGATGGCGCAATGCAAATGCCGCTGCGCGTGCACGTCGCTTCGCAGGCACTCAAACCGGCCGCCGGTTTTTCGGGACTGAAACCGTTTCCGAAAGATCTGCGCGCGGAGCACGGCTATGACAATCAAGCGAATCAACTGACGTTGTCGCCATTGCTGCTGGAGCAGTTTTTGCGGTTGAGTGTCTCGCTGGTGGAGAGCCCGGATTTCAATCCGCAGAACGTTGGCATGTGGCAGGCCTGGTTCGCCGCTCCCGACCCTCAGGCTGATTTAACGGCCGAGATCCACAGCCGCGTTCAGTCTCTGTTGCGCCGGGCGTTTCGTATGCCGGTCGATGCGGCCACGGTCGAGCGATACACGCGGTTTGCGCTGACCAGGACGCAGGCCGGCCTGCCCTTCACGGAAAGCATGAAACGCGTCGTATCGGCCGTGCTGTCGTCGCCGTCGTTTCTGTATCGCGTTCCCGCTCAAGATGACAAAACGGCGCAGTATGAGCTCGCGTCGAACTTGTCGTATTTCCTCTGGTCCAGCGGTCCGGACGAAGCGTTATTGCAGTTGGCTGAGCGCGGGGAATTCGCGAACCGGGAGGCGTTGGAGCGGACGATCGACCGGATGCTGCGCGATCCCAAGATCGAACGTTTTCTGGATTCGTTTCCCTCCCAGTGGCTGCAACTGGAAAATGTGCTTGCTTCCACGCCCGATCCGAGCCTGAACCGATTTTACGGACTCGACCCGGAATACCCCGCCAGCCTGCAGATGGTGGTCGAGCCGTTGTTACTTTTCGACGCGATGTTTATCGAGAATCGCCCGCTCGCACAGTTCATCGCGCCGCCCTTCGCCTATCGCAGTGAGTTTCTGCAGCGCTGGTATTTTTCGGATCTGACAGCTCCTCGTGTCGATCTGGCGGCGATTCAGACCGAAAACAAGCGACGCGAGGAGCAACGAGCGATGCTCAAAAACTCCCTCGCTGACCACCAACGGAAACTTGCGGAGCTGATCGATCCCGTGCGCGAGAAATTGATCGCAGCGCGCAAAGCGGCGGTCGCCGATCAACCGCCAGTCGATCTGAAACCCTATGCCGCCTGGGAATTCAACACCGACTTGCGGGACACCGTGGGCGGATTGCATTTGACAGCACATGGCAACGCGGAACTCAAGGACGGAGCGGTGCGGCTCAAACAGTCGTACTTGCAAAGCACCATGCTGCCGATCGACCTGAAAGCGAAGACACTCGAGGTCTGGTGCCAAGTGCATCAACTGGACGAGCGGGGTGGCGGGGTGATGGGTATTCAAGGGCCGGGCGATTTTTTCGACACTATCGTGCTGGGCGAACGGAAGCCGCGACACTGGATTTCGGGCAGCAATGTCTTTGCACGCACGGATGACTTCGCTGAATCCGTGGAGGAGAGCAAACGGGATCAGTGGCTGTACTTGGCGATGGTCTATGCGGCCGATGGCACGACGACGCTCTATCGCGATGGAAAGCCGTACGGGCAGCCGTTCAACAAAGGCGGCGCGCTGTTTCCTCGTGAACAAACTTCCGTTCTGTTCGGACTGCGTCACCTGCCACCCGGTGGCAACAAGTTTCTAACCGTAACGATCGATCGAGCGCGTTTGTACGATCGGGCACTAACGGCCGAGGAAGTGGCGGCGTCGGCAAGCGGCATGAGTTTCGTCATCACCGACAGGGAACTGCGCGAGGCACTGACCGTCACCCAAGCGGAGCAGTACACGGACCTGCTGAAATCGATCGAGCTGGCTCAGACGACGCTGAATGGCGTGCCCGCGAATCGGGATGCGACTCAGGAGCAACAGCAGGCGGAGCGGCGGTTCGAGGAAGACGTACGCCGCGAGATTCGATCCAACGAGTTTTCACGGGTCCCCATCGATGACCCGCGATTCGGCGGCGTGATTACGAATGCGGCCATGGCGACGATGAATTCCGGTCCCAAGCGGACGCATCCGATCGCGCGAGGAGCGTGGATCATTGGCGTGATTTTCAACGACCCGCCACCACCGCCGCCCAACGATGTGCCGCCCCTGAATGAAGACGATTCGGCGAAAGACCAGACGATCCGCGAGAAATTTGCCTCGCATCGATCCAACCCCTCCTGTGCGGGCTGTCATCAACGGATCGATCCTTTGGGGTTCGCGATGGAGAACTACGACATCACCGGGCGCTGGCGCGATCGGTATGAAAACGGCAAGCCGGTGAACGCCAGTGGCACATTACTGCGGCAATACGAGTTCAGTGGCATTCAGGAATTCAAGGCGGCCCTCGTGCGCGAAGACGAACGATTCGCTCGTGCGTTCACCTCGCACTTGCTGCGATTCGCACTCGGTCGCAGCTTGACACCCGCCGATTCCCTGACGGTCGATGCAATTGTCGCCCAAACCAGTTCGACGCAATTCCCATTGCGTGAGGTGATCCGCGCCGTGGCGGTAAACATGCCGCTACGGCAGAGTAAGTAAGCTCGAGTTGGTCGCGAATGGAAGCAATTCTGCTTCTTAAACCGCGCCCTCAGCCACTTGTGCCGCCATGGCAACCGCGGGTCGACTTCGGATAGCCGAATCGATCGACCGCAGCCGACGACGGTCGCAGGATCGTCCTCGCCGCGTGCATCAACTCCGTCCTAAACGCGGAACAGCTTGATCGCCTGTTGC
>JBJOLO010000364.1:0-14214 GCA_046045565.1 Planctomycetota bacterium
CTCGAATGGATCTCCTCGACCCAGGATTTCTCCGAAAAAATTCGGGCAGGTAACATTGGGCTAGCCTTGCTTGACCTGGGAACGGTGACGGGAGCGGTCTCCGAACTGATATCGGAGCTGCGAGCTGGAAATCCTGACTGTAAGGTGATTGCGTATGGGCCGCACGTGCACGTCGACCGGCTGATCGAAGCCCAAAAGGCGGGCTGCGACGAAGTCTTGGCGCGCGGCACCTTCAGTCGAGAAATCCCCCGATTGCTAGCGACCTACGGTTAAGTTCCGCCATCGCGATCGGCCAACCGTGCTTGGCTCACGTGGCAGTCCCTGGTCGGCAGTCGGCCTGTGAAGGGACTGTGGTTGCCTAAGTGCTTGCAGTTTGCTACCTTCTGTGATTCGACTGAGCAGGCCCTCCGCGCCCTTTGTGGGTCGCGACTGCTCGGCCATCCCCTTTTCGTGTGTTTTGGTTTTTCCCATGGTTAATCGCAACCTTATCCGCAACCTTGAAAACGATCCTGAACTGAACAACCTGATGGCTGAGGCCATGGGCGGTCTCGATGAGTCGAATATGGCGACACTCGAGACGGAAGCCGGTTTCGCCACCAACCGGATCGTCGAAGGTCGCATCATCCGCGTCGACAACGATGTCGTTCTGGTCGATGTCGGTTTCAAAAGCGAAGGCACCATTTCGCGTAACGAATGGGACGAAACCGAAGAGCAGCCCAAAGTGGGCGACATGATCAAGGTCTTGGTCGAGGAACTGGAAGACGAAGGGGCCAACGCCGAAGAGATGCAGGGGATGGTATCGCTGAGCAAGCGCAAGGCGAAGAAGATCCTCGACTGGGAAGAGATCATTCGCAATTTGAGCGAAGGCAAGGTGGTCACCGGCACGGTGACTCGCAAGATCAAGGGCGGTTTGCTGGTCGATATTGGCGTCAACGTCTTCCTGCCCGCAAGCCAAGTGGACATTCGTCGTCCCAACGATATTGGCGACTACATCGGCCGTGTCGTGCAATGCGAAGTGTTGAAGATCGATCAGGCTCGCCGCAATATCGTTGTCAGTCGCCGATCGTTAATTGAAAAGCAGCGCGAAGAGGACCGGGCTCACTTGTTGCAAGAGTTGGAGATCGGCCAGGTTCGCAAGGGTGTGGTCAAGAACATCGCGGAATTCGGTGCGTTCGTCGATCTCGGCGGCATCGATGGTCTCTTGCACATTACCGACATGAGTTGGGAACGGATTGCTCATCCGTCCGAGATGGTGCAGATCGATCAGGAGATCGAGGTCGTGATTCTGCACATCGACCGCGAAAAGCAGAAAATCGCCTTGGGTCTGAAGCAACGTTCCGCGAATCCGTGGGAGAACGTTGTCGAAAAGTATCCGCAGGGCAAGGTGGTGCGTGGAACCGTGGTGAACGTGATGAGCTACGGCGCGTTCGTCAAGCTGGAACCGGGCATCGAAGGTTTGGTGCACATCAGCGAAATGTCGTGGACCAAGCGGGTAAACCACCCGAACGAACTCGTGCAGATCGGCGACGAGATCGACGTCGTGATTCTCGGAGTCGACAAAGATGGCCAGCAGCTGTCGTTGGGCATGAAGCAGGCTCAGGAGAATCCGTGGACCAAGGTCGCCGACCGCTTCCCCGTCGACAGCATCGTTCAAGGCAAGGTACGCAATCTGACCAACTACGGTGCGTTCATCGAGTTGGAAGAAGGGATCGACGGATTGTTGCACGTTTCCGATATGTCTTGGACGCGGAAGATCAGCCATCCCAGCGAAATGCTGGAGAAGGGCCAGGAAGTTCAGTGCAAAGTCCTGTCAATCGATCAGGAGCGTCGCCGGATCGCATTGGGACTCAAGCAACTGAACGACGATCCGTGGGCCAATGACATTCCTTCAAAGTACCAACCCGGTCAGGTTGTCACCGGCAAGGTCACCAAGATTACGAATTTCGGCGTGTTTGTCGGCCTCCAGGACGGTCTCGAAGGCTTGCTCCATATTTCGGAACTGGCCGATCACAAGGTCGAAAACCCCGAAGAGATCGTCAAGGTTGGCGAGGATATCGAGGTGAAGATCTTGCGAGTGGACACCGACGAACGGAAGATCGGCCTGTCGCGAAAGCGAGTGGAATGGGCGGAGGAACCGGAGTCGGCTCCTGCCGAGCAACCGGCTGCCGAAGTCAAGCGACCGAAGCGTCCCGCAGCGGACTTGAAGGGTGGACTCGGTTCGTCCGGGCCGCTCATTCCGCCGGACGATCGGAAGAGCTAATCGGTCGCTCGAGGAAACAGCATGCTGTTTCCTGCGGCAATATCACGAAAATCGAAAAACGCCCGACTTGCGAAGGTCGGGCGTTTTCTTTTGGCAGAGGGCCTTTTTGCAGGCGGCTCTTCTTACTGACCGCTGGGCCGGCATGCAGATGGCGAATGCGAGTATGCAGCGAGTCGACGCTGTTTGCAGTCCGATGCGTCTCCAGCCCGACGCCGATGCGATGCGGGATCATCCGCAGGTTCGGTGTCATCCCTACTGACCGGATGACGGTCATAGTCGCTTTACGACAACAAGTCAGCGGGAAGTTTCAGGACTGATCGGATCTGCGTCGATAGTCCTGGTGTCATTTGCTAATTCGTTTCCTCGTTTATCCAAGAATTGCGAATCCACCATGCGAGTACGCGGCGACCTGTCGGATGAATTGGACTTGGAGCGATCGACACGGTCGCGCAAATCGGCTTCTTCGGTTCAAACACCACTCGAAACCTACCTGCGGGAAATCAACGAGACGGCCTTGTTGTCGGCTGCGGATGAGCATGAACTTGCCGATCGTATCGCCAGCGGCGATGTGCAGGCTCGGGATCGCATGGTTCGAGCAAACCTGCGGCTGGTCGTTAATATTGCTCGCGGCTACACCGGCAAAGGTCTTGCGCTGCAGGATCTGATCGAGGAAGGGAACCTGGGGCTGTTGCGGGCCGTAGAGGGATTCGACCCGAGCATGGGAACGCGTTTCAGCACCTATGCCAGTTACTGGATCAAGCAATCGATCAAGCGAGCGTTGATCAACTCGGCTAAGACCATCCGAATCCCGGCCTACATGGTCGAGCTGTTGTCGAAGTGGCGACGCGCTAGTGCGCGGTTGACTGAGGAACTCGACCGCACGCCCACACCCGAAGAAGTTGCCCGCGTGTTGGGACTGGCGAAGAAGAAGCTCCCGATCATCAAGAAAGCGATTCGCATCTATAACTCGATGCCGCAATCCGATCAGGCCGAGGTAGGTTGGTCGCTTGGTGAAATCGTGATGGACGAGCGACTCAAGAATCCGGAAGAGGAACTGGTCGAGCACGACGTGCTGAAAACGGTGCACGAGATGATCGCGACCATGGATCAACGTGAGGCCACGGTGCTGAAGATGCGATTTGGTCTCGGTGACTTCTCGCCGCACACGCTGAAGGAGATTGGCGAGCAGTTGGGGCTGACGCGGGAGCGAGTGCGGCAGATCGAAACCGAGGCACTCGGAAAGCTTGCGGCGGCGATCGACAATCCGCCAGACCTGGCCGCATTCGCCAATCTGTCCTAGTTGCTGTTTGTGTGGAATCGCGATCCGAAGCGTGCCTCGACGCGGTGGAGCCTTCGTTGGCGGAAGGAGAACGGCGGACGAGGGCCGGCGTCAGGATTTCGATTCTTCCGCAGTGGCTCGCGTCACGTAGCGCTGCCAGAGTCCGCGGTAGATCGCTTCGAGATTCTCGATAAATCCTGTGGCGTCGGCCCAGGTGGACTGCATGCGGTTGCGCATGCTTTGCCTCAACTGAGCTAAACGTGGCCAGTCGGCTGCGATCGTACTGGCCAGTCGCACATACGATTCCTGCGAAGGGGCGACGAGTTCAGGCAGTCCTAAATGCCGCAGGATCGATTCCGTGCCGCGCGATAGAGCCCGATCGCCCGACAAACCCAAGACGACAACGCCCATCCACAAGGCCTCGAGCGTAGTCGTTGCGCCGTTCCAGGGGATCACATCCAGGCCGATGTCGATTTCGTGGTAAACCGGCAAATGTCCATCGGGCCCGCACTGGTTGCGGATCTCCAATCGGTCTGCATCGATGCCGCGCGATACCAGTTCGCGAGTCAGTCTCTCACGCACGTGTTCGGGCATATTCGCCCAAAAGACGATTAGCCGCGAGTTTGGTGTGGCGCGCAACACCTCGGCCCACAGGTCGAGGGTTGCTCTCGAGAGCTTTTCAGGCCGATGCAGCGAACCGAAGGTGAGGTGACCGGATCGTTCGGCGGGTAAGCCTGCTACGGGCGGTGCCGAGTTGGGGGGCTTGAAGCAGCATACCCGCTTCAGTGGAATCAACTCTTCCACGAAATAATGCTGTTCCTCGATCGGCGTGAGCAGCGGGTCGGTCAGGTAGTAGTCGATGGCCGGCAATCCTGTTGTCGATGGATAGCCTAGATACGAGATCTGTACCGGGGCCGGCCGGTAGGCGAAGACGCGCAAACGGTTGTTGGCGGTGTGGCCGGCCAAGTCAATCAATAAGTCGATCTGATCGGCGCGGATCGTGGCTGCAACCTCGCTGTCCGCGATCCCGCACGTCGATCGCCATGCAACGGGTAGTCCGCGCAGTCGTTGAGTGACCGCATCTTCACGGGCCACTTCGGCGTAGCAGGTGATCTGGAAGCGAGCTCGATCATGCAGTTCCAAAACCGGTTCGATGTAGCGGGCCACAGCATGGCTGCGAAAGTCGGGCGAGACATATCCGATCCGCAAGGGACGATCGGGATCGAGGTTCGGAGTTGGTGCGGGCAAGGGCGTGACTTGTCCGCAGAGCGTCGCCCAACGCGCGTGCTCCTCAAATAACGTTTGCTTGGAAACCGAGGGATCGTAATTCAGCAGGTACACGTAGGCGTTGCGAGCCAAATGGAATTCCGGCTTGAGCTCGAGTGCCTTCTGATAACAGGCCAAGGCTTCGGGAACCTGGGCAAGGTCCCGGTAAGCCATCGCCTTTTGGTTGTACGCTTCGGCGAAGTCGGGTCGAGCGGCGATGGCGCGATCGTATAGGGCCATTGCCTCTCGTACGCGGCCCCTGCACTGCGTTATGATCCCGAGATTGTTAAGGGCATCGGTGTGCTGTGGATGTTGCGTAAGGATCCGCTCGAAGCACGTCGCTGCGTCATCCAGTTTCTGTTGCGTGTATTTGAGCATTCCCAATTCGTTGAGTGCTTCGGGAGAATCGGGACGCAATCTCAAGGCTTCGAGAAGTAACTCTTCGGCCCGGGCGAACATGCCAAGTCGACGACAGACTTCCGCCATATTAAACAAAGTCTCGAATTGGACGGGACCAAGCTGCTTGGCCTGCTCGAGACTGGCCAACGCTTCGCGATGACGCTGAAGATTCAGCAGCACTGCACCCAAATTGGCGTGGTACTCCGGAACGTCGCCGGCCATCCCGATCGCCTCGCGAAGTAATCGCTCGGCAGCTTGATGATGGCCTAATTGGTGGAGAGCGATTCCCAACAACTGTCGACTGCGATGATCGGCCGGGCGGGCTGCTACAACCAACTCATACTGCCGCTTGGCCTCCGCGAGATTGCCTGCACGATGCGCGTCGAGGCCGGCCTGGAGAATCAAGTCGTAGTTCGCAGACATTGGCTTACTCGCCATGTCCTGCTGCACTGCATCGCGTAGGAAACCGCCAGAGGATGAGGGCGAACTCGGCTCTTTCCGCTTCAAAAACCGCTGCGGTTTGTTCGGCTTGCGACCTGCCATGGTCTCTGCTTTCTGAGCTTGCGGTCGATGGATCGGTGTGCGGTGAAGCGAAACGCGTGCATCACGCAGTGATCGATGGCCATGCCGTGATGTTCCTGGACCTTAGCCTAGGGGTTCAGGCGATTTGGTCAAGCCGAAATCGAAGGACACTCTGTCGCAGGTGACCGCAAGAATGCCATCATCGGATTGATTCGCTGGAAAACATCGTGTCTGCTTACGCCGACAAGCTTTAATCCGTTTCGAGTCTATCCAGCCTCACTCGCTGCGAGTCCCGACCATGCATGGCAATCCACGATCCAAGCTGCTGCGATACGGCACCGACTTTCTATTGGTTGCTGGCGTCTTGGTGTATCTGGCCGCTTCGTCTTCGGGAAACGCCGCAGACGATGCAGCCTTCCTGGAATGGAATCGTGCGGCGTACGAAGGCCGCGACTTGCCGCCATCGATTGGCGAGTCGCTCACTGCCGATGAACTCGGGATGTTGGCAAGTGCCGAACCGACCTTGCCATTCGCTCCCGCCACGGTCGGCAAACGATTGGCCGATGGCACGCTCTGGGTAGGGTCGTCGCAAGGGCTCATGCTGCGCACGCCCGGTGCATCGCGATGGCGGCTGTTTCATTCGCGTCGTTGGTTGCCCGCCGACGACGTCGTTGACTTGTCAGTGCGTTCCGACCGGGAAGTGATCGTGAAAACATCGGCCGGTTCTACACGCCTGTATGCCGAATCGATCACGTTGCCCGAAAAGATTCAGTTCATTCAGTCGATGTGTCGCAAATACCACCTGCGAGACGGCTACGCGTCGCAGATCTCGCTGCGTGAACCGGGGAATCTGGAAACGGCCGAGATGCAACGAACCGATGACAACGACGGCCTGTGGACAAGCCTGTATGTTGCCGCCGAGGCGTTCTGCTATGCGGTAACGGGTGATGTCGAGGCCCAGCGAAATGCCAGGCGGTCGCTAGAGGCAATGATGCGGCTGGAGACGATCACCGGTATTCCCGGGTTCCCCGCCCGAAGTATTGTGCCGATCGCCCAGGATCCTCGACCCGACGGCGGCGAATGGCATCGCTCGGCTGATGGGAAATGGTGGTGGAAAGGCGATACGTCCAGCGATGAGATTGTCGGTCACTATTTCGCTTATCTGGTTTACTACGCCGTTGCTGCGGATGCGCAGCAGCGGCAGGAAATTGCACAGGTCATTTCGCGTATTACCGACCATATTCTGGATCATGGTTTGTACCTGGTGGGGCCGTCCGGAAAGCCAACCACCTGGGGTGTTTGGGCTCCCGAAAAACTGAATCACGATCTATCCCGCTTCGAGGACCGCGGACTGAACTCGCTGGAGATCCTCTCGTTTCTGACGGTTGCCGAATACATCACGGGTAAGCCTCGCTATCGGGAAAAACGCATCGAGTTAATCGAGAAGCATGCGTATGCGACGAATGCGGTTGGACAAAAGCATGTCTGGCCGACGAACGAGATCAACCACAGCGACGATGAACTGGCTTTCCTTTCCTACTATCCGTTAATGGTCCTTGAGCGCGAGTCGGCGCTGCGACAGAAGTATCTCGCAAGCATCAAGCGTTCGTGGATGTTCGAACGGCCGGAACGCAGTCCGTTGTTTAATCTGATCTACGGCGCAGCCGTTCAAGCAAACTTCCGGGGCGACGTCACCAAGCCGCCCGACCGCTCGTATTTAATGCCGTCGGAATACGATCGCGACGCGTGTATAACGTGGTTCCGTGATGTACCGCGCGACACGATCCACTGGACGGTAAATAACAGCCAGCGTCGTGACGTGACGGCGGCCGGGCTGAATCGTTTTCGCCGTATGCAGTCGCAAGAAGTGCTGCCGCCCTCAGAACGACAAGTCATGCGTTGGAATGGAGACCCGTATGTGCTCGACGGCGGCGCAGACGGTCGTGAACGCGACGACGGCGTGGCGATCCTGCTGCCCTACTGGCTCGGACGATATCATCAACTGATCGATGAATAGCGAACTGTCCGGAAGGCGGCCTCCCAAATCATGGTCGTTGCCGGAAACGATGCATTACTCGTCGAATTCCTGCTCGGCTTTCGGCGTTCGAACGCTCAAGTTGCGTTTGCCGCGATAGAGTTTTGGCTTCGCGGCATCTGCCTCGCGTACCGCGTTCTGAAGTTCTGTCGACTCTGCTTCAATCGCATCGCGACGGTCATCGTTGAAAGGGTGGGAACGGAAATAGCCGGCCAACGGCCACTTCGGATCCTGCGTCTTTTGATGCATGCGATCGAATAACCGGGCTAATTCGCGAGGGTCGTAGCCGGCCTGAAATGCCCATCGCGCCCCATCGCGATCGGCGGCCGCTTCGTCCTCAGGCCGGAACGGTCGAGCCATGACGCGCATCATTAAGGCCGCGTCTGCGAATTGCTTTTGCCAGTCGGTTGCCTTGCCGTTCGGCTGATCGGATTGCAGGAATTTGGAACGCTTGAGTGGTATCAGCAGGTGTTCGCGATCGAGGTGCGAGAGTTCGTGGCCCACGATACCGACTAATGCTGCCTCCGTTTCGGCAAAGGAGAGCAGTCCCTTATAGAAGAACAGGGTCCCGCCCGGAAATGCTCTGGCATCGACTTGGGGTGCGTCCACAAAGCAGACGCGGATGGTTGTGTAGCGTTCGGCCTGCTGCATTTGCGGACGAATCACCGCCACCAACTTGCGCAAATATTCCACTTCGCGGCCGCTACGCAGAACGCGCACACCCTGTTGCTGCAAATGGTCGGTAAAGGCCTGCACCTGCTGTTCGCCATACGCTTTCTCCTCCGCCGGAGAAATCGTGATCGCTGCCAATTTTTGCTCTTCTTCGGGAGTAGGTCGGCCAAACAGCTGTTCCGCGAACTGCTCGAAGCCGCCTGTGAAGTCGCGAGGAATAAATGGAAAGGGCTCCGCAGGCTTGGGGCGCGGCTTCCGCTCCGGTTGAGCATGAAGTTCGAGCGGCAAGAGTCCTGGCGTTAAGACGCACAGAAAGAAAACGGTTCGCGATGGACAAGCTGCAAATCTCATGTCGTGCTCCTCGCTTCGCCATCTCAAGGGAGCGTCGTTGGCGACTCGCGTGCGATGCCTTAGGGTCCGTTTTCGGGTTCCGGCCAACGCAAGTGCTTATGCAGGAATCGGAAGGTGCCTTCACCATGAATGCTGTGGCCGCCCTGGAAGAATTCGATTTCCGTGCGATCGGCCAAACCGAGTTGCGCGTAGAGCCAGCGTACTTTGGCGTACTCGTGGGCCACCCATGGATCCCGTCCTACAAGATCGAGATGACCACGTTCCACCATGAACGGGCGCGGGATCATGAGTGAGGCCATTTCCGCGTAATCGAAAGTATGCCCAAGGTTCCAATACGGCATTTCCCATTCGATGGTCCGCATGAAACTGAACGGTTGGTCGATGGCGGCAATCTTGGTTGACCACTGGTTAAAGTCGCCGGAGCAGATCGAGAGACAATATTTCTGCAGGATCGTCGGCACGCGCACCGCGGTTTCGCCACCGTAGCTAAGCCCGTAAAAGGCGATTCGTTCCGGATCGACGCAGGGCAGGGTGCTGAGCCATCGCAGTATCTGGTCGTGCTGGGCGATGATGAACGAAAACAGTGACGCCTGAACCGTATTCGCTTTTCGGCTGAGCCACCGATAACGGTCCTCGCCTCGATAGAGGTTGTGCGGTGCAAACGTAATGAATCCGCGTTCCGCCAGCGCAGCCGAGAAGTTGTTATACGCAGGTTGATTGGCGTCGAGTGTATCGCGAGGGACACCATTGCGGCCATGTTGGCAAACAACGACCGGACGTTGTTCCCCCGGCTTAAGATCGTTCGGCAGGACGAGAATGCCCCAAGCGAAGAGTTCGGGCCAAACATCGAGGACCACATCGTAGGCGGTCCATTTGGGATGCTCGGCCACGCGGCGCATTCGAACATGAAACGGCGACAACGGTTCGTTGAATACGCCCATGCCCTCGACCCGGAACTGTTCGCGAAAGGCGGCGGCACCTTCAATGAACTGGTCTGCGCTGGTTGTGGGGTGCTGTTTGTTTGTACTCCACCGTACGTCGGCGAATTCGGGCATGACCTTCAGTAGAAATGCCTGTTCACGCACTTGTTCAGATCGATGCAAAAGCATCTGCACATGGCCCTGCATTTCCTGGAAGTAACGCTGGTGTCGCACCGCCGGATCGAATTCGCGCCGCCGGTCGGCCGCCGCCGCCTCGGGTTCGATCACAAGCTTCTCGATACCCAGGCTTTCGGCGAACTGTCGGATTGCGGTTTCGGAGTAGGCGTTTACCGTTTCGTTGTCCTGGGCGAGTATCACTTGCGGCTTGGGGTAGGCCTCGCAAATCTCGACGCGTCCCAGTTCGGCGCGAATTCGGGCGAGCTCCGGCTGTCGGACTTCGCCCTTGTGGCCTTTGATCTCCGGAATCCTGCTGTGTTCAAGGATGAGTTGGCGGGGCGCGATGAGCGAGACGATTTCCGCGTCGCCGAATTCCCTTAGCAGCCCCCACACATTCCGATAAATAGGCTCAGCCCAGACTTGCTCGCGGGAATCGAAATAGCCGCTCACCAAGGTCGAATCGATGCGCGTGTCGACCGCCGCGGAATAGAAAGCGACGAGTCCGCCTTCGACGTATCCCGCGACGCCGATTTTGGCTGCGCTGCCCCGCTTGGCTCGAATCCAATCCACGGCCGCACGGACCGTTTGCACCTCGTAGCCAATCACATGCCTGCCCATATGGAAGGCTTGGCGATAGATCCACTCCCGAAACGTTTGGTCAGACGCGCGAAGTCGTTCGTCGCCCGGCAACAGATACTTGTCGCGACGAATCGTGACCGGAACGATGATTTCACAGCCGCTTTCAGCAAATCGTCGGAGCGCGGCCGATGCCGATTCCGCACCGGGAGCGAATCCCAGCAATTGCTCGGGGGATTGATCGGCGTCAGGTATCCAGATGATGTGGGCGCGGGGCGGTGACTTCGGTTGCACCAGCAGGCCCTGCCCCCATAGTGCCGTTCCCGACAGGCCCTCGAGCACCGGCCAGCGCACCTGAAAAACGTGGTAATGTGTCGTCTCGCCGACGAGCGCCGGGTGCTGATCGTCACCGTAGCGTTCCATGTTCGGCGGCAGTCG
Organism: Planctomycetota bacterium; assembly: GCA_046045565.1. Classification (GTDB taxonomy): domain Bacteria; phylum Planctomycetota; class Planctomycetia; order Pirellulales; family Pirellulaceae; genus VGZA01. The sequence goes on from JBJOLO010000364.1 coordinate 10,896, forward strand.
CGGGTCCACTGCGCCGATCAATATTTGAAATCGCTCGCGGTGTGGCTGGATCGATGCGCTATAGGCGTCCGTCGAACTGAAATCGCGAGCCCATAAGGTTGCTCTTGCCGGAAGCGACTCCGCAATCTTCCGCTCGACAAAACGATGCGCACCGTCCATCATCCGTGCGGATAAATCGGCCTCCGGCCATTCGATCGCCGGAATCCTGGCGAGTACGTTCGTGATGTTGTCCTCGGCCCGTACCGGGGAGGAACAAATCAGAAGCAGCCAAAGCATGGCCATTCGGAGCGTGGCTGAGTCGGTGAGAAAACTCGAAGTCAACCCTGTTCTGGTCTGAAGCCGCCGAATCGTGAGAGGATGTCCCCTGAATTGCTTCGGCAAACAGCGATCGGGTACTCGGGCAAACATCAAAGACTCCATCAGATCGAGTGGCAGAGCATAGCGATCCCGTCGTTGCCGGCGAACTATACCACTTCTGAGTTGAGGTTTCAGCCTAGGAGGCGTTGGTGATTGCTGTGAAGTTCCCCTAGACATGCATTACTTGAGTTTGAGCCCATGACCGGGATCTGCGCGCCGACAGGGTGTGGCCGATCCTGCCGCCGTGATGAAGTAAGCTCGCACTACCTCAGTCAAAGCCGGTGTCGTTGGTAGTGTTGGAATGATCGATACATCTTGTCGATATCGTAAGGATGCGTGCACGTTCCAGATGGACGCGAGAGTCGAAATTTTTACCGTCGTCGGCAATTCCGAGAATGCAAATCGTTGTCTCGCGCCGATTCTAAGCCTAAGATAAGGATCCCTAATCGAACAACCGTCCTGAATCCGGGTCTTGGGTACACGGGGATCCTTTTTCTCAAATCCAACTTGGTTTCAACGGCCTCAAACCTTACCTATCCTGATCATGCTGCAAAAAGGCTCGGAACACATTGTCGTGGACCCGATCTTGGATCGGCTGCTGGAGATTTTCCGCGGAAAGCTCGGCCCGGTCGCCAAGCCGGATGCTGATTTCGCGGAGATGGAAATCGATTCGCTCGCACTGGCCGAGATCTCCGTGGTTGTGGAACAGGAGTTTCAGGTACGGCTGAGCGATCGTGTCTTAGAGGTTGGCACGATTCGGGAATTGGCCGAACTGATCGCTGAATTGCGAGGAGCCTGATCGTCGCGGCAACGCTATCGACGCGTGGCCGCATCGGTCCCTTGAGGCCAAGCCCACCTCTATCTGTCCAAGGGTATCTCATTCCATCCGCCGTGCGAACCGCTTGACCGCGTGATCCGGATGAAGATCTGTTCCGAATCGGCACCGCTTTCCAACCGGTACCGCTTCCGAACGGGGGCCTGTTGCGTGCTGCGACACAGCATACATCGCAGTATGCTGCGTTGATGTTGCGCACGCACCCTTCCCTAGGAAACGGGGATCTCGCTGCTTCGCTCGGAGCGATGGATCCTGCGCTTGATGGCAGCCTGGATGAGTCCCGCGAAAAGCGGATGAGCTGCCGTGGGCTTGGACTTGAACTCGGGGTGGTACTGCACCGCAAGGAACCAGGGGTGGTCGGTCAGCTCAATGATCTCAACCAAACCGCCATCGGGACTGGTCCCTGTCACAGCCAGGCCATGAGCTTGAAACTGCTGGCGATAGATATTGTTGAATTCATAGCGATGCCGATGTCGCTCGTGAATGAGATTCTTTCCATAACATTCGGCGGCGAGGCTGCCGGGGGAAAGTTGAGCCGGTTGGGAACCTAATCGCATGGTTCCGCCCATGTCGGTGATTTTCTTTTGTTCATCGAGCAAGCAGATCACGGGATACAGCGTGTCTTTGTTGAATTCGGTCGAGTGGGCGGCGGCGAGTCCGACCACATTCCGGGCGAACTCGATCACGGCGCATTGCATACCGAGGCAGATGCCGAAAAAAGGGATGCGTCGCTCGCGAGCGTACCGGATGGTCTCGATCTTGCCCTCGATGCCGCGTTCACCGAAGCCACCCGGCACGAGGATACCGTCGTATCCGCTCAGCAAGCGTTCCGGCCCTTCTCTTTCGATGTGTTCGCTTTGAATGCGCCCGATACGCACTTGCGTATTGTGATGAATGCCGGCGTGGTCGAGTGATTCGTAGATCGACTTGTAGGCATCTTTGTGCTCCGCATATTTGCCGACGACTGCAATGCTGATCTCGTGTTTCGGGTTGCGCAGGCGGTGCAGCAGGTTGCGCCAATCATCCATTTCTGCAGGGTCGGCGTTCAGTCCCAACCGTTTCAGGATGAGGTTGTCGAGTCCATTGTCGATCAGGCTAAGCGGCACTTCGTAGATGGAGAATTCTTTGTCTTTTTCCTCGATTACCGCTTCGATCGGAATGTTGCAGAACAGTCCGATTTTCTGGCGGTCCTCGTAGCTGATGTTGCGTTCGGTACGGCAAATGAGGATGTCGGGTTGGATACCGATTTCCCGCAACTGACCGACGGAGTGTTGCGTTGGTTTCGTTTTCAGTTCGCCGGCGGCCTTAAGATAAGGGACCAGGGTCAGGTGAATATAAAGGCAATTCTCTTTGCCGGCGTCGAGCGAAAATTGGCGAATCGCTTCGAGGAACGGTTGGCTTTCGATGTCACCCACGGTTCCGCCGATTTCCGTGATCACGACATCCGTCTCAGCATCGGCCAATTTGCTGATGACGCTTTTGATTTCGTTGGTGATATGCGGGATGACCTGCACAGTCTTGCCGAGAAACTCACCGCGGCGTTCCTTTTCAATCACGGACAGATAGATTTGACCGGTGGTGTAGTTGGAATCGCGCGACAACGGGCTGTGCGTGAATCGCTCGTAGTGGCCCAAATCCAAGTCGGTTTCGCTGCCGTCGTCCAGCACGTAAACCTCGCCATGCTGGTAGGGGCTCATCGTGCCCGGATCGACGTTGATATACGGATCCAGTTTTTGCAGTTTGACACGCAGGCCGCGTCGTTCGAGCAGCATGCCGATCGATGCGCTCGTCAGGCCCTTTCCCAACGAACTAACGACACCACCGGTGACGAAAATGTGCTTGGTCATGGATTCCCTTCACAGAGCCGGATCGCGGCCGGATGAGGGCCGGATCGTAAGAATTCGGTTGGCAAAGCCGAATTCTAATGCCCGCGAACTCGGTTGACAAATGCCTGGTAGTCGGAAAGCGTGTCAATGCCGCGTGCCGCGGCGGGCACGATCCCAACCCGGATCGGGTATCCAAGCGACAGCACGCGGAGTTGCTCGAGGCTTTCGAGCTTTTCCGAGTCCGATTGCGGTAGTTCCGCGATTTTTAAAAGAAAATCCCGGCGATACGCATAGAGGCCCA
>JBJOLO010000430.1:0-2732 GCA_046045565.1 Planctomycetota bacterium
AAAGCCAAAGCAAGAGGGTCGATCGACCGTTGATTGAGATCCCCCAATGCCCGAGAAAAAGCGCCGCTGGCACGTCAGGAATTCGGAAGTTCCCAGGTGCCGCGAGCGATCGCTTTCCTTGCTGATCGTCCCTGAGCTTTGCGAGCATGAATCGTCTCAAAAGAGCCGTAATTGTCTGGTTTCCGCCAGTGGATAGGCGTTGTGCCCCAGGTTTCTCAAGTGTTCGACAAACTGTTTCGGCCCGTGGGTGCAATAAATGGTTTTGGGACCCACCCGATCGATACAATCCAACAATTCTCCATAGTCCGCGTGGTCAGATAACGGAAATGCGTAGTCGACCCCCAGCCGGAATTTCGCGCGAGGGTCCTGAGCCCAGCCGGTGACGGCCATCGTAACCGCATCGGCTGGAATGGGAAGTCGCTTCATTCGTTGCCCCATTGGTGGTTCCACGATCACCCGCTCGGCCACGGGGCGACCATCGTATTCATGGAACCGACCGAGCTCACAACCTGATGCCTGGTAAATCCGCGCGATGGCGGCCATTTCCGGATGCAAGCTGACTTCGAATCCGTGGCTGGTGAGAATGCGAGTGAGTTCCTGTGCCTTCCCGAGCACGTAGGCTTGGATCACCGGCGTTCGCCCGACAGCCAAGGTCTGGCGAATCACCTGCACGAGCGATTCGATGACCTGCTCGCGATTGGGCAAGCGGTAGCGAGGATCTCCAAACGTCGACTCCATTACGAGAATCTCGGCTTGCGGTACTTTCGCAGGCTCGGCCGTTGCCGATGCTGAGAGTTTGAAGTCGCCGGTGTAAAGCAACGATCGATTACCGCCTTCCACGAGCAACATGGCCGATCCAAGGATGTGCCCGGCCGGAAAAGTCGTCAGACGAAAATCGTCCCACTCAAGACTATCGAAGAACGGAAGTTCACGAAGCATGCGACGTTGGCCGAGTCGATGTCGATAGAATCTGCCTGTGACCGGCGTGCAGAGCGCCAATTCATGCGGCGCCATGTGGTCGCCGTGTGCGTGCGACACGAATCCACGTGGCTGGCGCCGCCGCGCGTCGATGGCAAGGTCGATGCTGGTGATCTTCAAACCTTGGTCAAAATGAAACACGCGATTCCTTGATCCTGATCTTTAACGTTGAATGACGCCGCGGGACTTTGACGTCGAAACCATGACGAAAGCAATGCACGACCAGGGGGGGATCGCGAGATCAGCTCATGGCAAGTCTCGTCGGTGATGGAACGCCTCAATCATGGAGTACCTCGATGGGAAAGACCAGCGGACATAGCATTCGCATGTGAACACGGCGTTCGATGGTGCAAGCGATCGAGCCGGTCGTGAGCGCACGCGATAAGTTTTAGGTGAGGCGGAGCGAACGGAATGGCGATGGCAACCCAATGGAAGAGGGCTGGCGGTGATCGTGGCAGCCTGCGGACCACGCGAAGAAAAACGGTTACTCGGAACGCCGCAGGTTGATTTCTTGAGGCGTTGTCTTGTAGACCCACCACTCACGCCAACGATCCACGTCGTAGAGATAATTGACACCGGGGTGGAGGGCCGCGAGTCCCCGCAATACGCCCTCGTTACGGTTGGTTTCGACAACCTTTTGCGGCTTGTTTCCTCCCACCGAAAGGCCGCCGTTGCTTGAAAAACCGATTCCCATTCCGCCACCGGAGTCTCCCCCGACAATGCGAGTATGTTTCGTGACCAGGGCGTTGATCATCTCCAGGGTGTAATCCGGTACTTCCATCATCCCGATTGCCGTGCCGGCTCGGTCAATCAATTGTGGATTATCGCTTTTGAGGTATCGAACAAAGAGTCGAGCCGCATGTCGATTGGCGCCCTTTGCCAAATAGTCGAGGCAGCGATCCCGCACTTGATCGTCTTCGTCGACGATGGCTCGATGAGCAAAAGCAGACACGACGGCTGGTCCACCGATATTCGCCAGGATGTCAACGTACGCCATGCGCATGCGGGAGGGTTCCCGCTTGTCGTTCAGCAGTTCAACGAGGCTTCGACCGGCTGCAGGATCGCGGATGGTCTTGAGTTCCTCCAATGCTTTGGCATCACCGCGATCGATCTTGCCGCGTAGCTGGCGGAGTTTGCGTTTCCACTCCAGATGCGCCTGTTCCGCCTGCTCCTGAGCGAGCAGCATTTCGAGTTCTTGAGGAAGACGCCACGTGTTCTTGTAGCGGACATAGCCCTGATTCCGCATGACATCGTCAGGGGTCACCCACTTGTTGTTGCGGCGAATGTAGCCAAGCGCCAAGCGTGCAGGCTCGTAGTTGGGATCGAGCTTGAGGATTTCCTGCATGTGGTATTCACGGTAGGCGTCCAGTCCGTTTTTCAGACACCAATCAGCCATCTTTTGATGGTCTTCCACCGTATCCTGCATTTTGTGCAGATATTCTTCGTACTTGACTTCCGCCTCTTTGCGGACGACGTGTCGCTCGACCTGTTTTTTTGCGAGCGAAAGTTCGCCGCCAGCCTGAGTGCGGATCACATACTTCTCGCGAGGTGATTCGTCGCGATTGATGAGTTCTCCCTCGATCTGCCCGCCACTCGACAGAAGGAACACGTCGGCTCGACTGGTGCCGCAAGCAGCCAGGAGTAGGACGATGCTCCGAATAAACGGTCGCGAATGCATTGGGGTACCCCGAGAATGACAACTCCAGTATACGGGGTGCGAACGATTCCAGGCAACAAACTGGGACGGAAACGGT
>JBJOLO010000455.1:0-3500 GCA_046045565.1 Planctomycetota bacterium
TGGCGGCGTGATATCCGATTCCGCAAATCCTACTTGCAAGCCGTCGGCAACAGCCGGAACGGTGCAACAAGCAGCGACCAGCGTGAACGCGACCACGCTCGCGAAACAAACAACTGCCTTGCGACCGAAGTGCTCACGCTGAGCGATCACCATGGCTGCCACACTTCACCTCTCTTCTCTTGTCTTCTCTTGGCGATTCCATCGAATGCACTCAACCAATCCGCGATCTTGAATTCGATCGCTGCACACTCATCGTGCCCGACTCACCGCACACCGTCAATCAGTCTGCTAGCGTCGATGAGTCTGTGAACATCCAGCCGACCGCTAGCACCACGCCGAACCTGACAGGCCGCTCGCATGTCATGTAGGAGTTGTCGCTCGAGATGCATGCTTGCGGATCGCAAGCTGTGCCAGCTCGATACTGCGCCAGATCAATGCAGCGCCGACTCGATAAGATCCACGTTCGCTGCGCCGGGTGTCGACTCCGAAACTCGCGAGCCACCCTTGCCCATCCAACCCAGTTTCCATAGTTCCCGCCATAACGCACACGCATTTTTCAGGAACATTCGACCTAACTTGTTCCGTTCACCGCAACCTGCTTTCTCGACCGATGTAACAGGAAGACCGATGTGACAGGAATAGGAATAGATCGACGTTGAATCGCAAGCATGCAGCATTCCTAAGGCGGCGTGTATTGGGTTGAGAGGTGCACGATGAAGTCGCAAACGAAAGGGATCATGACCATCACCGGTGTTCGCATCAGCCATCGGGGAGACTTACTCGCCGGATCGCTGCGTGCGGCAAGGCTTGTGTTTGCGGCAGGACTGCTGTTGTCGCTGATCAGCACCGTGGCCAGTGCGTGCCCCTTCTGTCAGGCATTCCGCAGTCCGATCGCCAACGACTTGCGCAATGCGAAGGTTGCCGTGATCGCAGATTTTGCGAACCTGGTTCCTACCAGTGCGAACGATAAAACCGAAGAAGTAGGCGTGGCGTCGCAACAGGCAGATCTTCGGATTCAACGCATCCTCAAAGGACAAAGCGAACTTCCGAAGTCACCGTCGACGATTCGTTTGAGCAGCGATACGAAATTCGACACGTCGAAAACCTACTTATGCGTCGGCTTTGGCTCCAAGACGGTTGCCTGGGCGACACCGATTCCACTGAATCGCAACTCGATTGGATACCTGGAGAAACTCAACAAACTACCGGAGACCGGCCCGGCTCGGCTTGAGTTCTTCCTCAAGCATCTTGATGATGCCGACCCGACGATTGCGGACGACGCGTACAACGAATTCGCCTTGGCGTCGTACGATGACCTGCTTGGGCTGCAGGACAAGATTGACCGCAAATGGATGCTCGAATTGCTCCAGCGTCCACGGACAGACGAAATGCGGTTGCGTTTGTTTTGCACGCTCTTAGGCGTCGTCGGGAATCCCGAAGATGCGCCTAGCATTCTCGCGTTGATGAACCGGTTGGAGCAGCAATCGCACGTTGCGCTCGACGCGGCGGTTGCCTGCTACCTCACGTTACTTGGCGAAGAGGGACTATCGGAAGTTCGTTCGCGTTACCTTTCCAACTTGCAGGCGGCGCCCCGGAATGTGTACTCCGCGATCGTCGCCGTGTCGTTTCAGGGAGATCAACTTCAGAAAATCGAGCGGCCCAAGCTCGCCGAATCGCTAGAACTCGTGTTGGACCGACACGAGTACGCGGACTTGGTGATCCTGAAACTGGCGCAGTGGGAGCATTGGTCGGCCGCGAAGCGGATCGCACAACTTTTTAAGGACGCGGACCCCAAGGCCACCTTTGTACGTCAGCCCGCCGTGCGATTCTTGCGTGCGTGTCCGAAACCCGAGGCGGCCGCGCTGTTGCGAGAACTGGAAGCAATCGACCCGCAAGCGGTGGCACAATCGCAATCGTTTCAGCCGATTCCGCCACCGGATGATTCGGAAGAAGAGGACGACGACGTAAAGCCTGCTACGAAGCCGGTCAAAGTTGGTGCGAAGCCGTCTACAGAAAAACGATAGATCGCATGCTCGCAAGCGCAACCGTGACTCGTTGCCTCGTCCGCGTTTGCGGAACTGCGTTGGACTCGATTCCAACGCGAAGCGATGCGAGTCGGGCTAGGACGCGTACCGCTCGCTAATCCAGTTCGATTACCAAGCGTCGATCGCGGGCTATCGTTTCGAGCAACCAGCGATACTTGCGGTCGGCCACCATTTCTTTTGGATCGATGCAATACCGGCTGATTTGTCCCAACTCGGCGCGGGAAAACTCAACTGACGCCGAACGTTGTCCGTGCTTGGAGACAACGCAAACGTAATAACGGCCACGCGGCACCTTCAGTTGAAATTCACCTTGCGCATCGGCCCGACCGTACGCTCCGCCCAGCTGTCTGACCTTGGCCAACTCCGCATGCCCTGCACCGGGAACGGGATCATTTGACCGCAACCCGATCGCCGAAAACTTATCCTCGAATGTCGGACGCTGTTCTTCCGGCAGCAGCAGAATCACCGCGCCCTCGTCAGGCAACGCCTGACCGTCCTCCGCTGCGTACATTACTCGCCCAGACACTTCACAGGGAACCGATTCAGCCTGAGTCGACGGATCCGATCGTGTTCGGCCAAAGCGATAGCCGATGGTTGTGCAGACCATGACCGTGATTATGAGCAAGATCGCTTGTGCGTAGATCGCCCACCGGGGCACTGCGACGCGACTGGGATCGATCGGCAGATTGGCGAAGCGGCCGGCATCAATCGATGATCCCTGCTCGTCCGTTCGCACGACAATCGCTGCCAAGTCATCGGCCGGCAGTGCGCCTGCTGAGGCTCCGGCCGAGGCCAGAATCGGCGATGTGTCGGTCGCAGACCCGGCCGGGTCGACAGAGGAGTGCGGCACCGCCAAGGGCTGGCCGCACTTCGGGCACGACGCCGATCCACCTGCGTGCCGGGATTCGACTTGCAACATCCGACCGCAATGCGGGCACGGGAATTTCATGAGCATAAGCGGATCCGGCAACCGTAGCACTACGACGGCGGTTCGTGCTCGTCTTCCATCTGCTGCACCGCGCGAATACCCAACACGCCCAAAAGGAGTACCAAATCGAGCATCAGGAGAATCACGACCGCCGCCGCTCCGCCCCGCAGTACACGCGCACCTGCTCGATCAGCAAGTGCGTCCACGAACCACGCCGCGCCCAACAGGATGGCCAACAACGTCACCAATACAGGCAACGCATAGACGGTTACGATTAAAAAACGACGATACATCGGCAGTGGTGTGTTCCGGATGAAGAATCAACAGAGGCGAAAACCAAATCAACTGATTTACGCCGCAGCGTAATCGAAACAAGTCCGCAGTGAAACGACTGCGGAGCGAACCCACAGGCCTATCGAACGCCCGGGAGTTTCAGCGGGTGTGACTCCAATTGTGGAACGTCATGCAACCAGTGTCAACGGTCTCGCGGCTTCCGCACCGGTCCCAATCAGGGTCTTGCGAGATCG
>JBJOLO010000468.1:0-11323 GCA_046045565.1 Planctomycetota bacterium
GGTGTCGAGATCGCCGAGCGTCAGCGACACGAGCACCATGTACGTCGATACCTGGGAGAAGATCAGCGAGCAGGTGTAGACGGCGGCGGCGGCAAGAAACTTGCCCATCACGATGTCGGAATCGGCGGCCGGAAGTGTCAGCAACAACTCATCCGTACCCTGACGTCGCTCGTCCGCCCAGATGCTCATCGTGATCGCCGGGATAAAGACCAGCATCACCAGCGGAAACGTGCGATTTAATTGATCCAGGTTGGCCAGGTTCGAGTTGAAAAACTCGTGAGGCCAGAATGCTGCGAACGAAGTGAGCAGCACGAACAGGCAGAGAAACGCATAGCCGGTCGGGTCGCTGAAGTACCCGAAAAAGTTGCGTTTCAGCACGGCGAAGGCCGGCCGATTCACTCTCGCCACCGGGTAAAGAATGGCTGCGAAAATCGCCAGCACGACGCCGTCGATGAGCGCCATCTTGCCGAGTTCCCAGACCATGCTTCTTAACAACTCAAACGTCATGTTCCACTCTCCCGAATCGCCGGTCTGCAAACGTTTTTAGAATGCGTCCCGACTTCCATCCGCCAATTCAACAGGAGTTACTTCCTCAGGTGACAATTCCACTAGCGACGATTGCTCAAGCGACCCTTCCAAACCAGGCAACTCAGCTCGATCGTGACCGAAGACTGGTGTTGCCGCTTTGGGGTGCCCGCTAGGTTGCCGCTTCGACATACGTGAGCCGATGGAAGGCCGCTTCCAGCCCTTCCTTGTTGCGATCCAGTTCGGTCACGGGTCCGTCGTACACTTTGCGTCCCTCATTGATTAACACGACGCGGCTGGCCATTGCTTCCACTTCCTGCAAAATGTGAGTGGACAGCAGAATGGTTTTCTCTTCGCCCAATCGCCGCAGCGCTTGACGCACCTCGCGAATCTGATTGGGATCGAGACCCGCCGTGGGTTCGTCCATGATGATCACGTCCGGTTCGTGCAGTAGGGACTGGGCCATTCCCACGCGCTGCCGATACCCTTTCGACAGTTTGCCGATCGGCTTGTGGAAAACACTTTGCAGCATGCAAAGCTCCACCACTGCTTCAATCCGCTCTTCCTTGTAAGCCTTGGACATCCCGCGTGCGTCGCCGAAAAAGTTCAAGAGCGAATCGGGGGTCATGTCGGGATAGAGCGGTCCGTTCTCGGGCAGGTAACCGAGTCGTTGGGAGCCGGCCAGCCGATCGACCGCCATGTCATGTCCCGCGATCCGGGCGACGCCTTCGGAAGGAGCCAAGTACCCCGTGAGCAACTTCATCGTGGTACTCTTGCCCGCCCCGTTGGGACCCAGGAATGCAACCACCTCGCCCCGGTTCACGCTGAAGGAGATGTCGCGGCAGGCGGCAAACGGTCCGTAGAATTTCGAGAGACCGATCGCCTCGATCATCGGCTGCTTCTTGTCTGGCGAAGCCTTCTTGTCAGCCGACTTCCGTTCCCCCGCATGCTTATCGTTTCCGTTGCTGATCATGCGTCAAAACTCCGGATGCGCTCCGTTAAAGTGTCCGCTCGCGTGATTCCCGTCGAGCCGCACGCGATCCATGTTGCGAATCCACCAGGGCAGGTCCCTGGACTGGATAGCTCGAAGCTGCACGGCCTTCGGCTGCAGTGCCTCATTCCGTGAAGCCACATGACGTTGCGGGTCGCCACGTTGCGGGTCGCCCGTAAAAACGCATTAATTTAGGGCCTTTTCGAGGGATGCTCAAGCCCCCAGCTGGCCAGTCTGACGTCATGTGCCGGGTTGCGGAATTGCCTGGGCACGAGCCTCGATGAGCCCGATAGGCAACCAATACGCATGTGGTTCGAGGGCGGTTCGAGCCGGCATTATGCGTGCTTTTCGCAGCGCATCGTGAGTTCCCCCGCTGCCGTGCGTTCGAACGCGAAGTGGCTTTCGCCAAAGGCGGGTTGCGGGGCGGGAAAATCGGTTCTCAGGTGGACTCCGCGGGATTCCTCGCGAGCTAACGCGGCGCGGATAATCAACTGGGAGACCGTCAGCATGTTCTGCAGTTCCCAGCCTTCCGGGCCGTCAAACTGGCGTTCCAGAACGTAACTCCGCCAAAGATCGATCGACTGGATCGCTTCGGTCAGCAGTCCGGCATCGCGTCGCACGCCGGCGGCGTGCCACATCAGGCTTTTCAGCGAGTTGCGAATGTCGCTCAAGTCGAGCGCTTCGGCGGGCTGCGGCAACGATTCATTGACCAGCGGCAGCGCGTGGAACGAATCGTTGATCGCCAACGCGGCTTGCGATGCGCCCACCCCGGCATGGAAACCGTAGACCAATCCCTCGAGCAAGCTGTTTGAGGCGAGCCGGTTTGCGCCGTGGAGTCCGGTCGAGGTCACTTCGCCGGCGGCCCACAATCCGGGAATCGAACTGCGGCCCTCCAGGTCGACCTCGACGCCGCCGATCATGTAGTGCGCGCCGGGACGGACCGGAATGCGGTCTTTGGCGATGTCGATCCCGAACTTCGCGCAGGCGGAACTGATGCCCGGAAACCGTTGCCGCACGAAGTCCGGGTCGAGGTGGCTCATGTCCAAATACACATTCGGATGCCTGGTTTTCTCCATCTGCCGCACGATCGACTGCGAAACAATATCGCGCGGCGCCAGTTCCGCTCGCGGATCGTACTCGGGCATAAAGCGATGCCCGGTGCGATCGACCAATCGTCCGCCTTCGCCTCGCATCGCCTCGGTAATCAAACTGCGACTGCTGCCCGCGATGTAGAGGACCGTCGGGTGGAATTGAATGAATTCCATGTCGCGCATTTTCGCGCCGGCTCGATACGCCAGTGCATGTCCATCGCCTGTCGCGACGGGCGGATTGGTTGATTCACGATAGACCTGCCCGATGCCGCCCGTACTGAGAATCGTTTGTTTGGCCCAGACCATCATCTGGCCATGGGTCCGATCGGCGATGATTGCGCCTCGACAGACACCGTCGAGCGTCAGCAGATCGAGCGTAAAGCAGTTTTCGCGAATCTGGCAATTCGCAAGTTGCTGCGTTCGCTCGATGACGGCTCGCATGACTTCTTTGCCGGTGGCGTCGCCTAGCGCGTGAACGATGCGGTGATGGCTGTGCCCGCCCTCGCGACCCAGCAATAAGGACCCGGCATGCTCGTCAAATTGCGTTCCCCAGCCGATCAACTCCTGGATCCGCTCCGGCGCCTCCCGCACCACCATCTCGACGACATCGCGGATGCAAAGCGATCCGCCGGCGGTGAGCGTGTCGCGGATGTGGTCCTCAAACCGATCTTCGGGATCGAGCACGCTGGCGATGCCGCCTTGGGCGTAGCTGCTATTGGATTGATTGAGCGAATCTTTCGTGACGACGAGGGTCGAGAGCGAGGGATCGACGGCGATCGCCGCCCGCAGTCCTGCCAGCCCCGCACCGATGATCAGGACGTCCGTGAAACAATGCGGCAGCCGCTTGGGGTGAAACGGCACGAGATAGCGAGGCGTCTTGGCTTCCATGGCCGCATTGTCTTCGCATTGTGCCCGGACCGCAAGGCAGAGTTCGCGGCCCTGAAGAGCATGAGGCCGCGGACAGCCAGGACGGCCGTCCGCGGCCACGAGCCTGGATTCTCACTTCTTCTGCATTTGTTTTTGCAGATCCTGGAGAAACTTCAGTCGCACTCCGTTCTGCTGATCCAACTGCTTTTTCAGTTCCGCGTGCAGGGCGGGCGGCGGGTTTTGAGTGTTGCCAAGCTGGCGATACGCCTCGTCAATGAAGCGATCGTCGTTGCTCTGATTCCGCTCGTAGTACTCGCTGCCGCTCATGATCGTCGCTTGAACATCCTGGAGCGATCGGCCGCGGCTCAGATCGGTTTGCCACGCATTCAGTTCGCGCGGCGTCGGTGGACGTCCGAGCAGCTGCTGGTACCAAAGCTGAATCTGTTCCACGGGTGAGAGAGGCGACTGAGGCAACGGCAGCCGCCGCAGGCTCATGTTCACGCGATCCCCCGCCTCGCCAAACGAAAGCGGCGCCGGCGTGCCCGAATCCTGCACCACGAGTCCCTGCTGAAATACGCGAGTGACAATCCCATAGCGACGCCCGGGTTGAATCCGATCCGGATCGATTTCCAACCGGTAGTCCAGCGGCCAGAATCGGGTCCCCGTGAACGACTGCTCCGCGATCACCGAGTCGTTCCAATTGGGACGAGTGATATCCACGACGCGAATCGTCAACGTGTTGTTGGCCAGCAAGGGACGATTGTCGGCCGCGGTAATGCGACCGGTGATCAAATGCATCGCAACCGGGAATGCACACGGAATATTGTAGAGCGCTCCGTCGCGACGGTTGCGCACCAGCAACGTCACGCGACCTCGACGATCCACGCGTTTTGCCAATTCATCGCCGATGTCAAACAACCGTTCGCCCACCAAGCCGACTTGATAACCGGCGACGGTCACAATCAAATCACCTGGCTCTAGACCCGCTCGCTGGGCAACCGAATTGGGGGCAACCTGTAAAACCTCGACACCCGTATTGGTGTTGCGGCTGAGGATACCTAGGCGATGAATGGGAGCTTGGCCGGGCCCCAGTTGCGGCGTGCCGGGCGGCAGAAGTCGGGCATCACCCGGTCCATTGGCAGCGTTCGGTGCTCCCCCGCCCGCCGAGGAGTCGCGATCGCGGTCGCGCGCGTCCTGCGCCGCGAGCCTTGAATGACCGAAGTCGCCGCAGAGGTTCAGGAAGCTCGTGGAAAAACAGACCATTCCCACGATGCCTGCCACGCGTATGCCGCGAGGCAATCGCCTCAAATAGTGCATAAAACTGACGCTCGAAATGGTTGTCTTCATCGTGCTCGCTCCTGTCCAAGGAGTTCCATCTGTGCATTCGTCTGCTGGCGACTCAACGGGACGAAACCATCTTTCAACAATTCAATCTGCCCCAAGCGGCTTAACGCGTACGTGACGAACTCGATCGGCAGCAGGTTCGGCTTTTCTTTGGTCCCGACGGCGACAACTAACGAGAGCGGTCGTACGAGCGGATAGTCGCGATCGGTCGCGTCGATGTCGAGTGGATTGATGGCAGGTCCGTCGCCGCGACTGACGGGTAAAACCTTGATCCCCGGCATCGTCGCGCGAGCCGCACGCACAAAGGTCGCACCGCCAAGATCGGCCTTCACTGCCTCCAGTAATGCGGTTTGATTCGGCTTCACGGAAATCGCAGGCTTCTCACCCGGGGAGGCCGACAGCAGCCGATCGATGAATTGCCGCGAGCCGTGTGTCGGCTCGAGACCGTAAAACGTGATGGCCCGCTTCGCCCATTCGCTTGGTTCGCTTTGCGCGCTGTTGGCTTTGTCACCCACCTGTATCGCCACCTGCCCCCAGGTTGAGGCCAATCCGGCTGCGGGATTGGCTGGGTCGGAGGTGGTCTTGGCGAACAACATCGGCTTCGATTCCGCGTTCAAACTGATCGAGGTGATCGGATTGTCGGGATGCACGACGACGGCCAGCGGGTCCTGGCCGATCAGAATCACTTGCAGGCTGCCATCCACTTCCTTGCGCCATGCCGCCAATTCCTCGGGCTCGATCGAGCGGCTGAAGAGGCCGATCCAACTGGAGCCTTGAGCCAGTTTGGGGATCGCGAGTTCGGAGCCCTTGCAGTCGATGGTGAATTTGACGTCGGGGTGAAATTGGGAGAAACCGTCGGCCCACAGTGCGGCGACCTGCTGAACCGTGGTGGAGCCTGCGAGCTGCAGGGTACCGGACATCGCGTCGCGCGGCACGTACGGTTCGGCGTCGAGCGGATCCGAGGTCGACGCGGCGTTCGTTTCGGGGGCGGTGGCGGGCGCCGCCGCGGAATCCTTGGCCGGCGCTGTGGCTTGAGGCTCCTTCGCTGGAGGCTCCTTGGTCTGGGACTCCGTTTGTTGAGCTCGTGCGACGGGCGCAGGACCGGTCGCGATTGCCGCAAGTATCAGGAAGAGAAGCACCTTCCATCGATGGTCCGCGGCGGAAAAACTTCCGCGAGAAATCATTCGACGCTCCTTGTCACAAAACGTGATTGGCCAAACACGATTGCCGATTCGCTCAGGATGGCTTCTGCGTGACTGCTTGCCTGTGTCCGCGTTGCTGAATCTGGCGATCAGCCTCCAACTGGCCAAAAAGTGTAACAAGTTTTTACGTTTTGTCCGACATCGATGCCATTGATTGCTTTTTCGCCTGTGGGCTGAGAAAATTCCGGACAACAAGAGAGACAAGGCACGACACAAGCTATCGTCCTCACGATCGTGCTAAGCACGGTCTCTGCAAAGCCCGAAAGAGATCGCGATGAGCAAGAATCCGGTGTTTGTGTATGTGTGGGTGTCCTTGATCAATGCCAAGAGCCCGGGACATGCCGCACTGGCGCTGACGCAAGAAGCAACCTGCTTTGATGATGGCTACATCAGCTTTGCGCCGAAGGTTTCCGGCTGCATCGACGGCCCCGGCAAATTCTACAATCGCCATCACGATGCAAAGCATTATGCGAATCGTGGCTTTTGGGTCGGCGAGATTCACGGACTGGACCTCGATGCGATGTGGCAACGATGGAATCGCGATCGGCAACGGTCGCACCATTACTCGATCCGCAATGAATGCGCGACGGTGGTTCATCGATACTTGAAGGCGGGAGGAGGTGACCAGTTTGCCAGTTGGTGGAGTAGTAAAGTGCTCGCATTCTGGTCGCCCGACGATGTCGAAGACTATGCAAGGTCGATCATCCAGAGCACGCACCGCCTCGGCTCCAACGGAAAGAAGTTCCACGGCGAAGGCACGTTTTTTTAATTCTTGATGACCATGCCTCTGTGCGCCCATGGCTCACTGCGCACGCCAGTCCCCGACAGATGGTACTCGTTGCTGCTGCAGCGACTCCGGGTGACCTAGGCTGGTATCATCGCAACCTTGTCTTGTTGACGAAGTCCGCGTGGATCACGTTGTTTTTTTGAGGGAAAGTCACGGTGGGCTCGATCCCCGACATGGCTCGACTCTCCGGCGTATGCGTATTAGCGAAGTCGAGCTGTTTGGGATCCAGCCGTTTGCCGTCGGGACTGATTTCGGTCCACTCCACACGCCTCATGAACGGGCGGTCTTCTCCTTTGCGAGTAATATCGGTGACCGTCACTTCGATGCCCGAGCCCTCTTTCAGTTTCCTGGCCCACTCGTCCTCCAGGCTGTGATAGGTCCCGTAGGAATTGGCTTTCCAGTTCTGTCGCGAGAGGTTTGCGGCTCCGCCCGACGCACCGAATCGATCGCCTATCAGGTGACCGGCATGGTCCCCCGTTCCGGACGACACGGCCGACTGAGCAGACTTGCTGCGGTGTCGCATGACGGAGCCGGGCACGCCTAGCCGACCGCTCACTTGCTTGTACACGCGGTCCGTTGTTTCCCAGTTGCGGTAGTCGAAGCGTTTGCTGATGTCGGGGAGTCGTTTCGCAACGGCCTGCGCGGCATGGCGCACAAGGAAACCGTCGACGGTCGTTTTCATCCGGTCGAGATACTTGTTCGCACCGTTGGGGATCAGATCGAGAGTCTGCTTCAACTTTTGCAGGCCCGGCAACAACGCCTCGGCTGCTTTGGCAGACTTGCCCGCCAGTTCAACCGCCCGCTCCAACGTCTGCAAATACTTGGGTAGTTTGCCCGCCTTCGCCAAGTCGCCGACGTAGGGAATCATGCTCACGCCCGAAAGCACCGCGTCGAACCACTGCCCCCGAGCCAATGAAAGCAAGCCGCTCGCACCGTCTGACACCGGACTGGGATCAACGATCCCCGCCAGATCGAGAGCCATCTGCAGCAGGTCGAGTCCGAGTTCTCGCAGTGCCAGGAGGTCCCCATCGGGGACATCCGCATGGGTCGCCCCGGCCCCAAACGGACCCGGCGCCGGAGAGGTCGCCCGGTTGAAGGTGCCCGGATCAATCAATTCGCTTGTGGTGAATCCGGTGGGACCCGGAAATCGGCCTGGCGCCATGACATGCATGCTCCTTGCCCGGAAACAACGTTGCTGGAGATCGGTGTCGTTCGCAGTTCGTCAAACGACGGATGTCGGAACGGGATTCGTCCAAACGAGCAGCGAAGCGAGAAGATCAAAAACCTTCCGGCTCGTTTCGATGCCGTTTCTCCTGTTATCGTTGTCGAGGACGTTCCGTTGCCAAAATTCTGTTGCGAATTTGGATCGGCAAGGATAACGCCGACGGTTATTTCCCGTCGCGGTCTCTCGAGCGAGAGACGCCTTTGCGGAAGGCGTTGATTTGGTCCTGATACGATGCCGGGGGTGCGGACCGGTTCCCGGCGTCCTGGTTGCCCCCTGCCCCGTCGCTCCGAGCGGTTGTTCGACGCTTGATGTCGCGGGCTGGTCGCAGGCCGAGGCTCTCCAGGGTGCTGTCGAGTTCCTGTCGGCGAACTGGATTCTCTTTGGCATCCCGCTTCATCGCCTCCCAGCGGTTGACGAAGGCGTTGAGTTCTTCGGGGGTCCATCCCAGTTCCTTCAAGAGCTTGGGATCGGGATTCTCTTGCTGGTTCTTTAGATACTCCAGCGCCAGGTCGGTTGCTTTGCGAGCGTACGTCTGGTTCGCCTCCGGACCGTCCGGAACCTCGCGATCGATCTTCGCCAGTTCGCCCGCCGTCGAACCGCTCTCAGCGTACGACCCCCGGTCCGACTCGTCGCCTCGATCTCGCTGCGAACCGGTGCGATCCCCACGCTCCTTGCCGCGCGACGGATCGGGACGTTGATTGTCGTCACGGTCGTTCTTTTTCAAATCACGGCTGGAGTCGTTGTTCGCGTCGCTTGAAGGAGCATTGTCGCCGGGGTGCTCTTCACCGGGTTTTTTGTCGCTGGTTTTTTTATCGCCTGGCTTTTTATCGCCTGAGTTGCTGTCTTTCGGATTTGCATTGCGAGGATCGCTCGACTTGCCTGAGCCTTGCTTTGCATTGGCAGGATCGTCTTGCTCGCTGCCGGGCGATTTCGAATCCGATCCGCGGTCGTTGTCGCGATTCTTCTCCGTGTTCCGTTCGCCGGAATCCGGATCGCCCGACTTTTCCCCGTCCGATTTCCCGCTGCCCGATTCCCCGCTGCCCGATTCCCCGCTGCCCGATTCTTGGTCTCGCTTATCCGTTCGCGATTGCTGCTTGTTTGGTTTTCGCGGATCCGGTTCCGCTCCGGGGCGATCGGCCTTTTGCTGACCGCCCTCGCGTGATCCCGGAGAGCCTTCACTTGATTTGCCCTTGTTGCCGTTCGTGCCGTCCTGACCGGATTCGTCCGATTGGGATCCCGCTGCATCTTGTTCGCCGCGCTTTCGGGATTTTTCCGGCGAGGACGGCTCGCCCTGCGGATCGCCCGCGTCGTTTTCTGAATTCCGGACACCTGCTTGGTTATCACCGGCCTGGCTGTCACCCGATTTGCTGTCACCGGGGTGCTGGTCGTTCGTCTGCTTGCCGTCTTGCTTATTGGAGCTGCGATTGTCTGTGTCGCGCGTGTCCGATTTGCCGGAGTCGCCTTCGGCACCGGATTTCGGTTCTTGGGACGGCTTGGCACCCTGTTGCTGATTCGACTTCTGATTGCGAAGTCGCTCGAGTGCCCGTTCGAAGACTTCGCCATCGTGCGGCGAGTCGGTGCGCGGAGGCGAGTTGGAGGCGTCTTGAGCGGAGTCCTGGTTTCCTCCCTGCTGCTGTTCGCTGTTCTTTGGAGTATCGTTCGCAGCGCGATCGTTTTCGGAGTTCTTGCCCGTCTCGCGCTTCATCGCGTTTCCGGTGTCGGTGCGTGAAGCCGTGTCGCCTTGCGCGTCGTCTGATTTCGAATCGTTCTCTCGTCCGCGCTCGCTGTTCGGATCATTGGCGTTGGGGGCGTTGCGGCTCGCTTTCCCGCTTGCCGACTTGCCACTCGCGTTGCTGCTCTTTCCCGATTGGCCGGATGGATCGGCCATCTCGGCGGGGTCCGGTCGATCGCCATCAGCGGGCGACTCCGACCGGTCGCCCTGCTCGCCACCTTTTGTGCCGCCCTTCGCGCCGCCACGCGTGTTGGCGTCGTCCTTGGATTGGCTGTTGTCGGAAGGCTCATCGCTGGGCTGGTCACCACTCGACGGGGCACCACTCGGCTGGTCACCACTCGGCTGGTCACCACTCGGCTGGTTGTTGCCGGAATTCTTGTCACCGTCTTTGGGGGACGGCTTTTTCGAACTCTTCCCTGCACCGCCGCCCGTCGACTGCTCGTCCGGCTTCTCGTCCGGCTTGCTGTCTGGCGCATCCCCCTCGGCGGACTCATCGGGGTTACCCGCACCGCCCTGTTGCTGGTTGCCTTTTGCGTTCGGGTCGTTGCCCTTGTTGCTGGAAGAGTTTCCCTGCTCGTTTTTCGGTTTGTTTCGCGGGTTCTTCGGTTTTTCCTCGGGGGCGGACGGGATGTTGGGGCGGCCTGGCTTTTTATCCGGCTGCGTCGATTCCTGATCGTCCGCGGCGTTCGTTTTTTCCTCACCGGCTTCACTCGGTTTTTCTGCGGCGGTGATTCGGATCCGGTAGGCGCGGGTCCGTTCGGAGTTGGGCTCGGGGGTTGCGGATCCGACGGCAGTGCGGCCGTCTTCCGCGATCGCCCAGTAGGAGATTTCGTCGCCAGCTTGCAGCATCAGTTTGCGAGGCACGAACCGATAGTCCACCACATTTTGACCAGGGACCGTCGGGTCGGCATCGAGCAAGTCGGTATTGAGCACTTCCTGCGCGCCGGACACGGCACGCAACTGGATGCGGCGAAGACCGAAGTCGGGATCGATCGCGCGAATCTCGATTCGCGTCGAACCGTCCTCGGGAACCTCGATCAAGTCCTGCTGCGGCTGAAGGATTTCGATTTCGGGCGGCAGGTCGGGGACGACTTGGATGGTATGGACGATCGGCCGGTCGTTCGCGTGGCCTTGTGTCGTTTCCATACGCAACTGGTACGTGGAGGCGAATGGCTTGCGCCGTTCGGAATCCAGTTTTAAGTCGAACGAGCAACTCGCCGTCCGGTCGTCGATACGCATGTTTACGGTCGATCGCTGAGTCGAGCGACCTTCCCGGGATGCTTCCGAGTTGCTTCGCATTTCGGACGTTTTGGCGGTTCGTGACGAGGGATCGAACTCAATCGTGGCGGATCGAAGCGGTTGATTCGCTTTCGCAAAGATCGTGACACGCGTTCCCTCGAGAGCCTGAATATCGCCCTGATTGGCCAGAGTGCTTCGCGGTTTCGCGGTGTATTCGGGGAACTCGTATTCGATGCGTTCGACATCGATCGTCGGTGCCGGAAGCAGGTCGATCAGGAAATCGGGCGAGCGCGCGTCGCCCGCTTCGAGATGGTAACGCA
>JBJOLO010000511.1:0-5637 GCA_046045565.1 Planctomycetota bacterium
GCTGGTGCGCGGCGATTGCGGTTACCCTCGTGATCCTGATCATCGCCGGCTTGCCGCTGGCCAGCCTCGTCTATAAGGCCGGTCTGGTGGTGGAACAGAGTGACGGGATGCGAGTCCGCTATTGGACGGCGTCCAGATTTTTCCAGATGCTGGCATCCGTACCTCGTCGTTACTCGGACGAGTTTCGCGGGACGGCATTCCTGGCCGCAACCACCGCAACCTGCGTGACGTTGATCAGCATCTGCGCTGCCTGGTGGGCGCGTCGCGGAGGGTCGCGCGCAGTGCTCTTGTGGGTCGTGATTGCCACCGCATTCGCGTTGCCCGGCCCGCTGGTCAGTCTGGCGGTGGTCTCGATCCTCAACCATCCGACCTACGACTGGCTGGCCTACCTCTACGACCGCACCATCGTCGCGCCGGTGCTGGCCCTGATCGTGCGCACCTTGCCGCTGCCGCTGCTCCTGACTTGGCTCGGCTTCAGCACGATCCCGCGAGAGCAACTGGACGCCGCTCGAATGGAAGGCGCATCGCCGCTCGGCGAGTGCCTCCACGTTGCGATCCCGCAACGGCGCCGGCTGCTATTTGGCAGCTGGCTGTTGGCGGCACTCCTGGCGGCCGGAGACTTGTCCGCCAGCATCCTCGTCACTCCACCCGGATTTTTCACGCTGCCGACACGGATCTTCGGGCTCGTCCATGCCGGAGTCGATGATCAAGTCGCCGCCCTGTGCCTCTTCGCGCTATTCACCTACGCGATCGTCGCCGGATTGATTCTTTTCTCGACACGTTTCCGATTAGAATAATTCGAACGGAGAAACCGTTCCCATGTGCAACGGCTGCTTTTCGATTCGACGCAAACACTTTGCCCGCGTTCGCTGCGCGACGCTCGCGTTCATTTCGCTTTTCTTTGCGTCACTTGCCGCGATCGCCTCGGGCATGGACCAAGTCACCATCGAAGAGAAGGGGACCCGACGTCAAATCGAAGGAAAGATCGTCACGGAAGCGGTGAACGGTCAGCTGCTGCTGCTGGCAACCGACGGCAGATTCTGGATGCTGGAGCCGGACCAGGTTTTGGAACGCACGACCAACGAGGCGCCCTTCACACCAGTGAAACGCGAGGCGCTCGAGAAAATGCTGCTCCAGGAATTCCCCGGCTTCAAGATCCACAAGACGACAAACTATCTGATCTGTTACAACACGTCGCCCGCCTACGCCCAATGGTGCGGAGGATTGTTCGAGCGATTGCACCGCGGCTTTCAAAACTTCTGGTCGCGCAAACGGTTTCCCGTCCACACGTCCGAATTGCCGCTCGTGGCGATTCTTTATGACGGACGCGAATCGTTTCAAAAACATGTGCACGAGGAAATCGGGGAAGCCTCGCAGTCGTATCTCGGCTACTACAGCCCCACGTCCAATCGCGTTCATTTGCTCGACCTGACCGGCGTCGAAGAACTGAAACGGGGTGAACGCACGGGGGCCCGGAAACGGATGAGCGAAGTGCTCGCGCGGCCGGAGGCATTGCCGCAAATCGCCACGATCGTCCATGAAGCCACCCATCAACTGGCTTACAACTGCGGAGTCCAAACCCGTTTCGCCGACAACCCGGCCTGGGTCAGCGAAGGCTTGGCGATGTATTTCGAAACTCCCGACTTGAAATCGACCAGCGGTTGGACGAGCATCGGACTGGTCAGCGCCAATCGACTGCAGCAAATGCGGCAGTATCAACCGACGCGTCCCGTGGATTCACTCGAGACGCTGATCCGCGACGAGCAACGGTTTCACACCACCAAAGACATTGCACTCGATGCGTACGCCGAAGCCTGGGCGCTGAATCATTTTCTGTTTACGAAGCATCAGGCCGAGTACATCGCGTATCTGCAGAAGCTCGCGGAGAAACCGTCCGGTGAGCAGGGTACGCCGGAAACCCGCCTCGAAGAATTCAAAGCCGCGTTCGGTGACTTGCAAAAACTCGACACCGACTTCTTGCGCTATATCGCGACTCTGCCGTAGCCGAAAATCAGAAGAAGAACGTCAAAACAACGTTGCACGTTTGGAAACCGAGACAAACTTGCACGATCGGCAGGCGAGACCGTATCATATAGCCCGCTCGGCTGGCGGATGGCTCACGACCGCAAACAGCGAGTGCGTGCATGAAACAACGGCAACGTGTTGTCGTAGACTTCCTTCGCCACCGTGACAAAAAACAACGAACTCAAAGACACACCCCTTACAAACAATCCTCCAGGAGCCATGCATGTCTGTCGTTCCGTCCAACCAAAATCGCCCCGTGCAAGACCCGGCGTCCCGACGTGATTTTCTCAAGACCACCGGGGCAGCGGTGGTGGCCTCCTCGGTCGCCGCATCAGTAAGCAGTGCCCGATCGGTGCATGCCGCTGGCAGCGACATCCTGAAGGTCGGCTTGATTGGTTGCGGAGGTCGCGGAAGCGGTGCCGCATCGGACGCCATGCGTGCCGAAGACAATGTACGCCTCACCGCGATCGCCGACCTGTTTCCCGACCAGGTCGAACGCTCGAAGCGGTTGATCGCCGGCGCGGTGGGCGACAAGTACGCCGTTCCCGACTCGCAATGCTTCTCGGGATTCGACGCTTATAAGAAAGTCATGGAAACCGATGTGGATGTGGTGCTGCTGTGCACGCCGCCTCACTTCCGCCCGCTGCACTTGCGAGCGGCCATCGAGGCCGGCAAGCATGTGTTCTGCGAAAAGCCGGTCGCCGTCGATGGCCCCGGACTCCGCAGTGTGCTCGCCTCCGCCAAACTCGCCAAGGAGAAAAAACTCAGCCTCGTCTCCGGACTCTGCTGGCGATATGACCTCGGTGTCCGCGAGACGATGAAGCGGATCCAGGATGGAGCCATCGGAGATATCGTGGCAATCCAGGAGAACTATCTCACCGGAACGCTGTGGCTCAGGCAGCGGATGCCCAACTGGTCGGAAATGGAATACCAGTGCCGCAACTGGCTGTACTACACCTGGCTGTCGGGCGACCACATCGTCGAGCAGCACATCCATAGTCTCGACAAGGCGTTGTGGCTGATGGGCGACAAGCCCCCGGCTAAATGCTTCGGGTTGGGCGGACGGCAGGTTCGCACCGATCCGGCCTACGGCCACATCTATGACCATTTCGCCAACTGCTACGAATGGCCGAACGGAACCAAGACCTTCGCCTTCACTCGACAAATGGCCGGATGCAAAGCGGATGTCGATGATTACATCCTGGGCACCAAAGGCAAAGCGGTGGTGCTCAAGCACATCATCGAAGGCGAACAAAGCTGGCAATACAAAGGCCCCAAACCAAGCATGTACGAAGTGGAACACCGCGAACTGTTCGCGGGCATCCGCTCCGGCAACATCATCAACAACGGCGAGTACATGACGTACAGCACCTTGATGGCGATCATGGGCCGCGAAGCTTGCTACACCGGCGAAGAAATCACCGCCGAGGCAGTCATGAATTCCGAAGTGGCACTCGGGCCGAAAAACTACGAGTTCGGCAATGTGGAGACGCCCGAAGTCGCCATGCCCGGTCTGACGCGGTTTGCCTAGTCAGGCAATCGTATCGACCTCCATCATGCGTCGCATGGGGTTCCGGAGTGCAAATGGAATCGGTGCCCCGATGGCGCGGGAACCATTAGGTCGGCTATCGCAGCCAGCCTGGTCAATGTGGCCGCCGACGAAGCGATCTTCGCGGCGGAAGGAGTCGCCAACGGAATCGGGAACGGACAGGGCGTCACTCCGATCCCGACCCGCGTCGAGATGGTGGCTGCCACGACTGACAACCGCAATCTAGCCGGTGCGTAGCTGCTGCTCGATGCGACGCAACGCATCCTCGACCGAACAGGCGTGTTGATCGAGTCGGATCGTGGACTGACTCGCGACAAGTTGATCGACCTTTCGCTGAGCTGCCAACACGCTGGTATGGCTGCGTCGACCGAAGAACTGGCCAATTTCGGACAAGGCTGCCCGAGTGTATTTCCGCGCCAGCCACATGGCCAGCATCCGCGGATGACTGACGGTACGGGCCTTGCCACCGGTCTGCAGTGTTTTTACATCAAGTCCGAACACATCGCAGACCGCACGCTGGATGTCGCTCAAGCGGACAATCCGCCGAGTCGAACGGAACAGATCCGCGAGACACTGCGCTGCCATTTCGGTACCAATCGGCAGGCGCAGCGCTTCGCTTGTCGCCTGCAGTCGATGCAACGCCCCGCTGATTTGCCGCGCATCGCCCAGCAGTTCGGTGGCAATCATCTCGGCCACCTGGTCGCCCATCACCACCTGACGCCGCGTGGCAAGCTGCCGGACGATTCCAAGTCGCGTTTCGTACTCCGGCATCTGCATGCTGCAAACCAATCCGGACGACATGCGGGCCACCAGTTCCTGACCCAAGCCCGACAGATCGGCTGGCGAACGATCGGCCGTCAGGACAACCTGCGACCCCTGACGCTGCAGCATATCCAGGGTGTGCTGAAACTCGACCAGCGTCGCTTTCTTGCCCGCGAGGAATTGCACGTCGTCGATCACCAACAATTCCACATCGCGATACTTGCGGCGAAAACTGGGCAGGCCGCTCTCATGGAGCGCTTCGAGAAATAAACTCGTGAATTGTTCGGAGGACAATCCGACTGCCCGTCGGCAGCCGCGTGCGCGCACTGCGCTGAGGATCGCTTCGCCCAAATGCGACTTGCCACACCCCGGCGGTCCGAAGAGAAACAGCGGCGACACCAATCCCAATCGACTCAGTACCGATCGCGCTCCCGCGAAGGCGACCCGGTTCGAATCTCCGACGATGAAATCTTCCAGCGTCGCTGCGGCTCGCTTGAGACGAACCGGTGCCTCGGCGGCGGGAAAGGGCAACGTGGTTTGACGCAGTCGGGGCGAGCTGCCGCGTCCGCGACCGGCAGTTCGCGGTGACGAACGCAACGCCGGTTTGGACCCGGTACTGACCGGCAGTGATGCGGAATCCGCTGCTCCAGGGTCGCTCGTCGATCCACTCGACGGCCCCCCCGCGTGATCAGCAAACCGCTCCGACGATGCGGCACCGGGAAGGCCCGTCGTGAGGCCATCTGCTGCCACGGTGTTTGAAGCAGGGAAATCCAAGCGAGCTTGCGCGTCGCGGATCGTAAACCGAATGCTCGATTCCGTCCCGACAACCGCTCGAACCGCAGCGTCGATCTCGGCTCGCAGCTTCGTGCGCAGGCGATCCAGTGTGAACGAATCGGGCGCGCGAACCCAAAGGGTGTCGTTCGAATACTCGAAAGACACCTGGTCGCCAAACCACAAATCGAATCGTTCGTTTCCGACCTTGTCGCCGAGCGTCTTGCGCACACGCGACACGATCTCCATATCGTCCTTGGCCACGTTCCGAGATATCCCCTGCGCGCGCCATCATCACCAACGAGAACCACTCAAGTCGAATCATCCTACACGATTCGATGAACGAACCGTGCGGTGGGTTGGAGAAGACGGCGCAATCCACAAATGGAAAGCTGATCACACAATTCCGGTGCAATCAGCGGAAGGTACAACAACTCCGCAACTGATCCTTCAAGATCGCGATCTTCCGATCGCCATCTTCAATTTCGCCGCGACAGGAACCGAAATCCGATCCATCGAGCGACTCGTCG
>JBJOLO010000516.1:0-3623 GCA_046045565.1 Planctomycetota bacterium
CTACCCATTTCAGAAATCGCGCCACGCTGTCGCCTCGGTCCTCGAGCAACCGTGCCTCCAACTCCAACGCCTGTCGCCACTCCAACTGCGGCCCCAATGCGCGAACGGCCGTCTGACGCTCGACAATCACCTCGGGCGAAGCGGGATGCAGCAGCCAATCCCGTAGCGTGCGAATTCCCGCCGGTGTCGAAGCCGTGCGTAGCAACCGGAAAAGGGATGCTTCGCCGAACAGATCGAGATCATGGCAGGTGCCCCAATCGTCGTCGCTGATTTCCACGGCACTGCCGGGCAGGTGCGACCAGTTGCGATCGAGCCTCGCGATTCCGGCGGCGTTGATTTCACGCAAGACGCGTTGGCGATGGATTCGCGCGACCAGCTGTTCATGAAAGGCGACTACCCCCAAAAAACCGACCGCCAGGATGGCACCGAGTGCATACCATGCCACCAATCCGCCGCCCCACCAACCGAGGGCAAAACAAGTCGCCGCTGGGAAAAATAACGCCGCGCGCAGCACACTCAGGCGATCCGACTGCAATTCCGCTCGAGCGACCTCCGCCGCGTATTGCTGGCATCGCTGCTCGTAATGTTCCCGCACCATCAGGCTCTCCTTCCGGGGATCGCCCCCTTGTAAACCCGCAACTCAAACCGTGCAATCGGATAATCGGCCTGACTCGCCGCAGTGCGCTCGAAAAGCACTGACAATCCGAGGGGCTCAGCCATGTCGGCTTGTGCCTTTGACAGCCAAATAAACCAAAACCGCTGGAGTTTCCCCGGTATCAGCCCCCAATCAAGTAACCGAGAACAAGGGAATGCCCTCTTCGGGCCCGTAGTGTCCGGGCCGGAACGGCGATTCAACCCAGCCGCAGGGGCGGAGATCACGCTCGTTTGGGGCAATCCGGTTTAGGCGATCTCGCTATTGGCGGTGGCGTTGCAGCGAATTCAAATGCCGCTATACTTTGGAGTTTGCACCATTCGAAATAGATCCCTGGAAGCGAAGAGGTTCGATCATGGCTCGTGGCTGTGCAGTTTGCGGCAAAAGTTCCAAAATGGGCAACCAGATTGAAACGCGCGGTAAGGCCAAGTACTTAGGCGGTGTGGGTACCAAGATTACGGGGATCAGCCGTCGCAAGTTCCGCCCCAACCTGCAGACCATCAAGGTCACCACGACGAATGGCTCGAGCGAAACCGCTATGGTTTGCACTCGCTGCATCCGCAAGGGACTGGTTCGCAAGTCCGTGAAGCGTCGCCCGTTTAAGCTGACTCCCGCAGGCACTGCGAGCAAGAAGTAGCAGACCGCACCGCACTCGCCGCCTGACATTGCTGCAGGCGCCAGTGAATCTTCGCGGTCACAGGAAACTGCGGCAAGCATCTTTGCTGCGCACACCGGATCATATTCTGTGTTTCACAATCACCACATGTGATTGGCCCCGATCGATCTCGCCGCAGCGAAGCATTGCCAACTGTCGATCTCGGACAGGACGATACGCGTCAGTCGAAGATCAACGGATCGGCTCCACGTCACCCGCCTCGCACTCTCCTGGCCTCGCATCCCCTTACCGCCCTTGTCATCGGCACCCAAGACACGACACCCGTTTCACCGGCCGGCCATTGGGGGCATAGGCTAACAATCTCGTCTTGCAAGGAGCCTCGTTCTTTGCTCGACTTCACCCGGTTCCGACCACGGGCCATGCAACAGGCCAAGGCAGTCGCAACGATCTGTCTGAACGATCAAATCACGGAGGAAGCATCATGGCGTTAGAACGCGACGAGGTCGAGAAAGTCTCGTTGCTTGCGAGGCTGCTGCTAAGCGACTCGGAACTTGAGACCATGACGACGCAATTAGGGCACGTCGTGCACTACGTGGAGCAACTCGGGAGCCTCGACACCACCGACGTCGAACCGCTCGCCCATACGCTCGACATCGTGAACGTCCTGGCCGACGACGAGCCTCAGCCAAGCTTGCCGCGTGATTTGGTTCTGGCGAATTCACCGAAGCATGATGATGAGTGTTTCCGGGTCCCCGCGGTGCTAGGGGAGTAAACTCGCATGAGCCTCGTCGAAAAAACAGCCAGCGAACTTCGCGCGATGCTCTTGGCGGGCAAGGTCTCGTCTCGCGAACTGGTGGCGGAATGCTTCACCTCGATCCGAAACCGAGACAATCACATCGGTGCGTTTCTTGATGTCGATGAAGAAAAAGCACTTGCGACCGCCCGTTCCATCGATCAGCGTCGCGAGCGTGGCGAACGGCTGGGCATGCTGAGCGGCCTGCCCGTTGCCGTGAAAGATGTGCTGTGCACCGCCGGTCAACGCACCACGTGCGGCTCGAAAATGCTCGCCGACTACCGGCCACCCTACAACGCAACGGTCGTCGCGAAATTACTCGATGCCGACAGCGTCCTTGTCGGCAAGACGAACATGGACGAGTTTGCGATGGGCAGTTCGACGGAGAACTCCGCCTTCAAGGTCACGCGCAATCCGTGGAACACAGCGCACGTGCCGGGCGGTTCGAGCGGCGGGGCGGCAGCTTGCGTTGCTGCCGGGATGTGTTCGCTGTCGATCGGCACCGACACCGGCGGTTCCATTCGCCAACCGGCAGCCCTGTGCGGGATCACCGGAATCAAGCCGACGTACGGCCGGGTCAGCCGATACGGCCTTGTGGCGTTCGCGAGCAGTCTCGACCAAGCTGGGCCGATGGCCTGGTCGGTGGAAGATGCTGCATTGCTGCTGGAGGTCATTGCAGGCCACGACCCGCGCGATTCGACGTCCGTCGACCGCCCGGTCCCGCCCTATTCGGAACTCGTGAAGCAACCACTGAACGGCCTGCGTATCGGTTTGGTGCGGGAGCACTTCGAGACCGGATTGGCCCCTGAGATTGAGGCGGCCGTGCGGGAAGCGGTGCGCGTCTTCGAATCACGGGGCGCCCAAGTTACAAACATCTCGCTTCCCCACAGTCGATACGGTATTGCCACCTACTACGTCATCGCGCCCTGTGAGGCCTCGAGCAACTTGGCCCGGTTCGATGGCGTGCATTACGGGTATCGCACCGAAGAACGCCAAATGCTGGCTAGACTCGCAGAGGAGCAGCGACAGGCGACTGCCACCTCGACTTCGGAACCCGCCGCCAACGCCCTCGACTCACCGCTGGTGCGACTCTATCGGCAATCGCGAGCCGAGGGGTTGGGTGCTGAGGTCAAACGCCGCATCATGCTGGGAACCTACGCCTTAAGCGCAGGCTATTACGAAGCCTACTACCTCAAGGCTCAGAAAGTGCGGCGACTGATCCGCAATGACTTTCACGACGCCTTTCGGGATGTGGACCTGATCCTGGGACCGACAACACCGGAACCCGCGTGTCGTATCGGAGAGAAAACAAACGATCCGTTAGCGATGTATCTCGAAGATCTCTATACGGTCAGCGCGAACCTGGCAGGCATACCAAGCATGTCGATCCCCTGCGGCTTCACGAACTCCGGACTGCCCATCGGCCTGCAACTGCAAGCGCCGCCATTCGAGGAAGAGCGATTGATACGTGCCGGCCACATGTTTCAAACCGCAACGGACTGGCATCGCCGGAGACCCTCGCAATGACCACCATGACCGCCACCGACTACGAAATCATCATT
>JBJOLO010000521.1:0-7279 GCA_046045565.1 Planctomycetota bacterium
GCCCTGCGGAATTTCGCCCGCCGACCTTCTGGAGTATGGAACCGATGCTCGTCCCGCTCATGCCTCCGATGCCAGATGCTGTGGATCCGTTCTTTGATCGTCGAATCAATTCGGAGGGGCAGCCTCCGGTGCGAGAACGGCGGCAGTTCGCCAACACGCACGACCAACTTTCTCCGGACGCTCGCGAATTGGCGATTGCGATCGACGACTACAAACTGCGTCATCGCCGTCGCTTTATCACGTTCGAGGAAATGCTCGCCGTGATTAAGGCGATCGGCTACAGCAAATAGCGATCGCAGATTCCACTCTTACGAATCTCGGGCTAGTCTTCACCGCCCGCGCGAGTGCGGCCCATCGCGATGTCGAATTCGTGGATTGCCGGCACCAACATCGCCAGTGTGGTGAAGCCGAAAATGCCGCTTCCTACCAGGAACATCGTCAGATAGTTCTTGAGCAGGAAACTGGTGATCGCGAAGAAGGTCCAGAAGGGCAGCGTGATCGCTGCCAAAAGGATTGCGTTGGAACGATTCTGATAATCCAACGCGGCATACAAGCCGATGCCGCCTCCCAGATTGATCAAGGAAAACGCGATCAACTGTGTCTGAAATGATCCGCTAAACGAGATCATGATCACCATGCAGGTGGCGATGCCGAGGAACAGGAAGAAGACCGTTCCCAGGCTGATGCCGATCGCATTGCGCGAATTGTAATAGTTCATTCCGCAATGGATACCGAGCATGTCGACGAAGGCGAGCAAGACTCCTAGCCCCAGCATCAACAGCACGATGCCTTCTCCGGAAATCGTGTTTGTTGTGAACAGGTAGATACAAAGTGCAAAGGGGGCCAGCACCATCAAGGAGGTGACGTACAGAACTCCGAACATCTTCCCCAGAACGAACTCTTTGGGCGTGAGGTCGGTGACGAGTAGGATTTCCAGTGAGTTACCGTCGCGTTCGTTGGTGATCGAGTTGACAGCCAGCGCGTTGACGATAACCAGGCTCACCAGAACGATCGGCGCGAAGTAGCGTGACGCCGCGGGCAATTGCACACCGGCCTCGTCACCCTGCCATGAGGTCCTGGCCTGGCGTGCCGCTTGCGACAGTCCAATGACGGCTCCCGTCAAGAGGATCGCGTATGCGAATCGGATCAGGATCACTTTTCGGCCATAAGCCCACGTACAGATCTCACGCCAGAGCACAGGGTTATTCCAGACCTGCCGTGTTTTTCCCTGGGAGCCGCGCATGCGTTCATCGACGTGACCTCGTCGAGCCAGTTCGGCAGAGTCTGCCTCGCCGGCTTCGGCATCGTTGCTCCAAATGCTGGTGCGCGGTGATTCCTCTTCGATCCGGGGCTGAATTTCCCGGGATGGATTCCAGACACGCACCATGGCAATCGAGATGAGATTCAACAGCAGCGCGCCCGCGGTGGCGACGAACATATAGGCGCGAATCGGATCAATCGACGTGACGGCGGTCGCTGAACGTTGGATCGTCGGCTGCGAAGCCGCGAGAATCGCCGGCACGGGGCTCATGATTGTCGCCAATTGCTCCGACGCGATGCCTCCCAGGTTCTCAAAGAACAAACGCGAATGCACTGCCTGCCAGAATCCCAGCCACAATACGATGAACAACGCCGTCATCGCCAGGGTTTGAAAAGTCTTCTCCCGCCAAAGGGCGACCAACGCGCCCAGGCTGCCTGTTGCCAGTGCCGTCGTGGCTGTGATACCGAAAGCGTTCAGCACCTGGTCCGCCGACACACCGCCAAACAGCGTAATCAGGAGAAACACAGGCAGCGCTGCGACAATCATCGCCATCACATCCAGCAAACTTGCCAGCAGCTTGCCCAGCACGAGCTCGCTGTTGGTCAGTCGCGTCAGCAGCAACAACACGAATGTGCGCCGATCTTTCTCTTGAGAGATCGAACTCGCGGCCACCAGTGCCGAAAGAAAAGCGATCATGGCGAGCTGCAAGGGAGCGAGGATCTGAAACAGGAGCGCACCGAAACGGGCCATGTCGCCAACACTGCGAATGTCCTGGGTGCCGGCAACGATGAGCCAGGCGGTGCCCATGAAGACAAGCAAGGCGGCAACGTAGATCGATCGCTGGAAGTAATGCCGCGGTCGCCGCGGCG
This sequence comes from Planctomycetota bacterium, assembly GCA_046045565.1. GTDB lineage: Bacteria > Planctomycetota > Planctomycetia > Pirellulales > Pirellulaceae > VGZA01. The sequence continues at coordinate 2,131 of JBJOLO010000521.1, forward strand.
TGGTCATCAATTCGCGAGAAAAAATCGGACCGATAATCACGCGTAGCGAAGCTCCAAAATCGCGGCCGTCGATGTCATGGCCGATAGGTTGTCTTCTTGGACCTGCTTTTCTCTGCCCTGCTTTTTGCGGGCCGGTTGTGTGCGGGCCGGTTGTGCGAGCGAGGCCTTGGGGATCCGAGCAGTTCCATCCGCCTACGCCGCGGATCCCGGGCCGTTTTTCCCCGACGGTAATTGCCGCAACCGACTGGCCTGATTGTACTTGCCCATGCTTGCGGTCACAATCCGTTGGCCAAGTTGCATGGAGGCCGGAAACGGTTGGGCCCCGCAGCTTCACGGAACCGGTTATCTGCTGACGTTCGTCACATTGTCTGACGAATTTGGCTTAAATTCCTGAGCACGTTCAATAATCGGTCGAGGTCGCGCATCGGACAGATGGCGTCCCAACTGAAGGCAGACAGGAGCCCTGGCGTTGGAGAACGCTTCCGAAGCAGACGATGCCCGGCATGTTCCGCCCGTGCCCGAACCGACGGGACCACTGGGGAGAGGGGCGCCAACCGAGCGACTCGATGAGCCGGCCAAGCGGTTCCAAGAGCAGACTGAGTGGCAAAATGCGCAGACCGATCGGCTCGATGGGCAGGTGGTTGCTCGGCTGTTTGAGCAGCATGCGGACGAATTGCGCCGATTCGTCTACGGACTGGTGAGGGATGCGTCGCTGACGAACGATGTTGTCCAGGCAACGTTTGTCAAATTGGTGCAGCAGGGACATCAGACTCGAGTGGAGACGCGAAAGGCTTGGATCTTTAAAGTTGCCTTTCACGAAGCGATGCATGCGAGGCGGAAGTCGTCCCTTGCGTTGCGAGCGGGAGAGGCGTTGGGAGCGATGAGGGGCGAAAGCCAAGCGGAGACCGACTGGTTGATCCGCTAAGAAGAGCGACAGCAGGTTTGTGAAGCACTCGCATCGTTGCCGCCCGATCAGCAGGTAATCGTACAAAAGCGGATTTACGAGGAGCAGACATTCGCACAGATTGCGCGAGCACTGGGGATTCCCTTGGGGACGGCTTTGGCTCGCATGCATTCGGCCTTGCGAAAACTGCGGGAAAGACTGGGTAAGGATGAGTAACACAGACGACTCCCGGAAAACGTCGCTTCAAGGACGAATCGGTGAGGCACACGATCCGGCGCACTTGCTGGGGCAGGCAGTGGAGTATCTGCTGGGCGACGGCAGTGAGGACGCGAGGATTGCGTTTGAGTCGCAGCTTGAGTCCGATCAAGCGGCGCGGGAAGCGCTGGCCGATGCCGTGTCGATTGTCGCTGCGTTGCGATCCAGAGCAGGCGCGACAAAGTATTCGAGTTCCGTGCCAGCCCGCAAAGTAGCGGCCGTCAGACTTTGGATCGGACTTGCCGTTGCGGTTAGCATGATGCTCGCGCTTGGCTGGTGGTACGCGGCGATGCAGCGATTGTCTTCTTTCCAACGTGAGGAACCTCGAGCTGAACTGGCGATTCGCTGGAGCGAACTTCGCTCGGGGGACGCGGACGCCGAGATCGAAGAAACGGATGCGGGAGATTCCGGTGACGTTGATGAAGAGACTCCGTCGTGGATTGTCGCGGGGTTGATCGGGTTGCGTGAAGGTATGTCTGACTCGGTACCACCTCGGCCCGAGGAGTTTTAGATGGCAAGATTGGGACTTGTCTTCTTGATGTTCGCAGGTTGGTTGCAAGCAGCCGATCGTGACGAAACGTCTGTGCTGGCGTTCGTCCACGAGCATCATGCGGAACTCGAACGGGTGCTCGGATACCTGCGCGAGAATAATGCGGCGGAATACGAGCGCGCGATAGGTGATCTGAGCAAGACCGTAAATCGATTGCGGCTGCTTCAGGATCGCGATCCGAAACGGTATGAGCTTGAAGTTCGGCAATGGCAGGTTGGTTCGCGTGCGGAGCTCGTTGCGGCCCGTTACCAAATGGAACCCCGCGAAGAATACCATTCGCAGATCCGCGAGTTGCTCGCGGAGCAATGGGAGTTGAAGCGAGCATTGCTAACGCTCGAGCGAGATCGGGCCGCCGAGCGGCTTCGGAAGCTTGACGAACAATTGGTCGACCTGAATCAAAGTCGCGAAGGAACCCTGGAACGGCGAACTCAAGTGCTCACAAAAAAACGCCCTGAGAAAAATCTCGGCAAGGCGCTGGAGGCCCAATCCTCGGCGGCGAGTCGTTCGTCAAAGAACCCTTCGCAGGAAAAGAACGCGTCGGAGAACAATAAGCCCGAGACCAGGACGCCGTCCCCCAAGAAACAGGCAGCGGAGAAGAAGCAGTCTGCTGAGAAGAAGCAGGTCAGAGAAAAGAATCCCCCCACAGATCAGCATTCGCCTGAAGACAGGCAATAGCCCGCAGCGAAAAGTCGATTGCGAGGCCGCCCTTCCCTGGATCGAAGACGCGCAGCGAAAGACCGAAAAAACGAGCCGGAGTTTCAGCCGATGAGTATGTTGTCACAGGCAGCCATGCTGCAACGGTTTGCCTTGGTATTCGTGGTTCTGTCAGTAACTGCGGGTCTGCATGCGGATGAGCAGGAGGCGGACCGCGGTTCTTCTACAGCCGTTCTGCAATCGGTGGAACATCGCTTTGCGTCGAGCGAGACAAGCGAGGTTCCCGACTTTCAGCGCCATGTGTCACCGCTGCTTGGGCGGCTGGGGTGCAATGGCCGTGCCTGCCATGGTTCGTTTCAAGGTCGCGGCGGCTTTCGATTGTCGCTGTTCGGATACGATTTCACCGCAGATCACGAAGCGCTGACGGGCGGCGAAACTCCGCGAGTGAATCGCGAGCAGGTCGATGAAAGTCTGATGCTTCGAAAACCGCTCAACGGAGACCTGCATGAGGGTGGGCAGCGATTTTCGTCCGGACAGTGGCAGCATCATTTGCTGCGGCGCTGGGTTGCCTCGGGTGCAACCTACGAAAAAGGTTCGATCAAGCCATTAAAGGCGCTGGAGGTCACGCCGGCGGAAATTGTTGTCGAGGAGGCGGGCGTGCGGCAGTCGCTTCGTGTGGTTGCCGTCTGGGAGGATGGCACGCGGGAAGATGTGACGCCTCTTTGCCGTTTTCAGACCAACGACGAGCAGATCGCCAAGATTGACGAAGAAGGAAACGTGGTCGTGGGCTCAGCAGGTGACACGCATGTGGTCGTGTTTTACGACAATGGCGTTGCTCCCGTACCCGTCGTACACGCCGTATCCAAGCAGCGAGGGGAAAAGTATCCGGCGGTGGCGACGTCGCATCCGATTGATGCGCTGGTTGTCGATAAATTGAAAAAGCTTGGCGTCGTTCCGTCGGAACTGTGTAGCGATGCCGAGTTCCTGCGTCGTGTCAGCCTCGACATTGCGGGCACCTTGCCCACCGCAGCGGAAGTGGAGGCGTTTCTGGCCGACCCGTCCTCGACCAAACGTGCAGCGAAGATTGACCAACTGCTGGAAACCAAGGCCTATGCAGCCTGGTGGACGACCCGTTTGTGCGACTTCACGGGCAACAACGATCAGCGTTTGAACAATGTAAACGGCATTCAAGGAAACGGCGCGAAGGATTGGTACGACTGGATCTATCAGCGCGTCGAGCGAAATGAGCCGTATGACCGGCTCATGGCCGGAATTGTGTTGGGGGTGAGCCGCAATCCGGACGAGTCGTATGCGGAATACTGCGAGGCGATGAGTTCGCTCTATCGCAAGGGAGCAGAGAAATCGTTTGCCGATCGACACTACATGCCGCACTATTGGGCTCGACGCAACTTCACGTCGGCCGAAGATCGAGCCATTGGGTTTGCCTATTCTTTCCTGGGAATTCGTATTCAGTGTGCGCAATGCCATAAACATCCCTTCGACCAGTGGAGCAAAGACGATTTCGATCAGTTCAAGTCCTTTTTCACAGCGGTCACCGGCGGCGCAGCGCGGCCCAGGCCGGATGCGAAAAAAGAATACGAAGCAATGCTCGCCTCGCTTGAAATCAACGAGAAGCAGTTGAAAGGCAACGATCGGGCAAAGAAATTCGCGGAATTACTCAAGGCGGATAAGGTGGTCCCTTTCGGGGAGATCTACATCGATCGCGCGCGGTTGCAGGGCAATCGGCGTGGTCGCAACGCAACTCCGGCCGCAACCAAGGCGAAACTGCTGGGTGGCGAGGTCATCGATCTCAGTCAGACGGAGGATCCGCGCGAGCCGTTGATGCAATGGTTGCGATCGCCTGACAATCGCTATTTCGCCAAGGCATTCGTGAATCGTGTTTGGGCAGGCTATTTCCATGCAGGAATTGTCAATCCGCCGGACGATTTGAGTTTGGCCAATCCGCCGAGTAACGGACCGCTGCTTGATCATTTGGCCCGTAGCTTTGTTGAGCACGGATTCGACATGAAGTGGCTGCATCGCGAGATCTGCAATAGCGACACCTATCAGCGAAGTTGGCGAGCCAACAGCACCAATGAACAAGATGAACGAAACTTCAGTCGTGCCGTTCCGCGTCGGCTTCCGGCGGAAGTGGCCGTCGATGCCCTGGCCATGGCTACTGCGTCCGATACGAAGGGCGGTGAAATGCTGTCGGTGATCGCCACGCGAGCGATTGGCATTCCAGGTTCCAGCGGCCGTAATGATCGCGGCAACAATCAATCGACATTCGCGCTACAGGTGTTCGGCAGGTCGAGCAGGGAGAGCAATTGCGATTGTGATCGATCGATGGACGCCAGTCTGCTGCAGACGGTTTATCTCCAAAATGACGCATCGGTTCTGGCAGCGATTGCGGGTGCAAAAGACACTTGGATTGAGCAGCTTAGCCGTGAACTGAAAGCGCCGGCGCCGGTAGCGACTACCCCGTCGGGACCGAACCGAAAGGCCATGCAGGCCCAGTTGGAGAAGTTCCGGCAGCGACTCGCGCAAGCAAAAAAGGCGGGGGGCGAAGGGGCTGGACAGGCGGAGCAGGTGGCGAGGCTGGAAGCGCGGATCGCCTCGCTGGAAAAAGCTTTGCCGCAGGAAGATGCAGAACCCGAAACCGAGCCGGTAGGCAAGGCGAAGGCCCCGACGGCCGCGTCCGACCGGTGGAACGACTTGATTAAGCAGACCTATCTGCGAACGGTGAGTCGCTATCCGACGCCGGAAGAGACCGAACGGTGTCGACG
>JBJOLO010000667.1:0-5717 GCA_046045565.1 Planctomycetota bacterium
GACAGGCCCATAAATGCCTGTGCCGTCGTTTCCGCCATCCCCTCGGGATCCTGGTGCAAGGCGAAGAAGTTGGCGGCACCGTTCTCGTGCGTGCTTCCGGTTGCGGTGATGATCTCGCGCACAAACTGGTCCCACGGCATGTTGCGTGCGACGCGCTCGCGGATCCATTGGTAATAGGTCTCAATTGCTTTGGGCCGCAGTCGCTCGCCGCTCAATAGCAGCAGGTCCGACCACTTATAACTCCAGTAATCGACGAACTCGGGGCGGGCAAGCAACGATTCGACCAGTTTCTCGCGCTTGTCCGGCGCCGGGTCGGATAGGAACGCAGTGGTCTCTTCCATCGAAGGTAACGAGCCGATCGTGTCGAGAAACACGCGCCGCAAGAAGGTCGCGTCGTCAGCTGGTGGTGCTGGTTCAAGATTCACGCTGCGAAGTTTTTGCGCTACATGCTCGTCGATGAAATTCTTAATTGGCAGGGCGCGGGGCGACTCGGCTGTTTGAACGCTGGGGTACGGCACCGTGATGTATGCCAACTCGTTGTAGTTCAGGTACCAGACCTTGATTGCGCCTTCTCCCGATCCCGTGATTTGCAGTTCGCCGCGATCGGACACGGTCGCGACGGCGGAATTGACCGACGTGTATTTCGCCCATCGCGTGACGTCCTCGACGAGGCCGTCGCTGAAGTGAGCCAGCACGATCAATTGCTGTTTTGCGCCTGGCTCCTGTCGCGACGAACGCGGCAGTACTTCCAGGCTCTTGATTACTCGATCGGCGGACGTGGCTGGCGGGGCACCCGATGCGATCCACTCAGCGAGTACTCGGTATTCAAGTGAGTCCGGTTCGAAGCGGATGCCGCCTTTGTGCGGGATCATGCCGGTTGGTTTCAGCAGCAGCAGACTTCGGCCGGGGTCGCTTGGAATGATTCGGCGACCGTTTGCCTGTCGCGTTAGATACGTATAATCGGCGTCGAGATCGAAGCCAAACAGGGTGAGGCGAAAACCGTTCTTGCCCGCTCGGGCCCCGTGACATGCGCCGCCATTGCAGCCGGTTTTCGACAACACCGATTCGACATGATTGCGAAAGCTCCAAGTGAATTCGGCCTGCTGTCCGCTCACGGTCACTTCGCAACTTGCCATGCGGTCGCCCTGACGGCCGGTAATCACCGCTTTCCCGTCCGCGACTGGGGTGGCGACTCCGTCGACGACGCGTACCACCGCTTCATTGCTGCTCGACCAGATTACGCCTTCGCGTACTTCGCCGCGAAACTGGCCATCGACCGTCTCTTGGAAAACGAGTCGTTGTCGCGATTCGATGTGGGTGAGGTCAACGCGTGGGGGGAGAATCGCAACTTGCGGCGTTGCGGCACCGGTAAGGCTGGTGCAGAGCAGGAGTGCAGACAGCGCGAGCATAATGCGGATCATCGTTCGATCTCATAGTCAGGGATTTTCAAGCTCGCGCGTTTGCAATCGCGCGTATTCGATCGCGGGCGTTTAAAAAAGTTCTTTGATTTCGTGTTTGCCGAAATCAACGACCGGGAAGGGGCGTCCCGCGGGGCCGGCGAGCGTTGTTTCCAAGTCGATGCCGAGGGAACGGTAAATCGTCGCGACGACTTCGGACGGTTCCGTCGGCCGCTCGGCCGGATAGCCACCGATGGGATCGCTTCGTCCCACGACGCGTCCGCCCTGAATTCCGCCACCGGCGAAATAGCACGTAAAGCACTGCGGCCAGTGATCGCGGCCACCGGCGGGATTGACCCGCGGAGTGCGACCAAATTCGGCGAGGTTGCAAACCAGCGTTTTGTCCAGCATGCCGCGCTCCGATAAGTCTTCGATCAACGCTGCGTAGGCCTGGTCGTACATCGGCGCGACGATGTTCTTCATGCCCTCAATCGATGTGAACGGCTTCGACCCGTGAATGTCCCAGGTGATTTCATCGAAGACCGTAATGAAGGTGTTGACGGTTACGAACCGGACGCCTGCCTCAATCAAGCGACGAGCGAGCAGCAGGCATTGACCAAAACGGTTCATGCCATACTTCTCGCGAACAGCCGCGGGTTCCTTCGACAGGTTGAAGGCATCGCGTGCCTGCGGGCTGGTCATGATGCGGTAGGCTGCCTCGAAATTGCTATCGAGCAATTTCGCGCTGGAACTGGCTTCGAATTTTTGCATCGATTCTTCGACCATCGATTTCAGTCGTCGACGGCGATCGAGCCGGACCTCGCCAATTTGTTCCGGAGGAAGCAGGTCCGGCACCTTGAAGTTGGGCTGGGAGGGGTCTGCCATCAGGGCCATCGGATCGTACGCTTTTCCGAGAAACCCTGCGTCCTGTCCGTGGGGCAGGTTGCCACCGGTGCGTCCCATTGGCTCGGGGAGGATGACGTGGGGCGGGAGGTCGGAGCGGCGGCCTTTGAGGTAGGCGAGGGCACAGCCTACGTGCGGTGTATTCAATCCGCCGGTAAACAGGCGACCGGTTTGCAGCATTTGGTGGCCGGTATCGTGGACGGCGGCCGCGTTGTGGTAGCAACTACGCACCAGCGAGAACTTATCCGCCAATTGAGCGTGTCGAGGCAGGATCTCCGACAGTTGCATGTCGGGCGACTTGGTGGCGATGGGTTGGAAGGGACCACGTATTTCGGCTGCCGCCTCGGGCTTCGGATCGAACGTGTCGATCTGGCTCGGCGCACCCAGGTTGAAGATCATGATCGCCGACCGGTCGTCCCCGGACTTCGCTGCGGGTGCGATCGACTCGGCGGCCAGGAGTTGGGGCAAGGAAAGTCCGACGGCTCCGAGTGCGCCGACTTCCAAAAAATCTCGACGGGAATGCGAATCACACGTGTTGACGGAACCTCGATCGCTGACTTTCAGCATGGCCTTCCCTTGCGTTTTCGCGGCAGTACAAATCGTGAAAAAATCGCGGTGTTAGGGTACCACAGACAGTGGGTAATATCAAATCGGATCAAGAGTTGCGCGAGGCCTGTGCCTGTCATGAGTTGTTCGCACTGTTGTCCCCGTGCCGCCTGCGGTGAGTAGGGTTAAGCGAGCGGCCTTCCTATCCGTCTTCGATGAGCAACGCTGCGCGAGTCGCTCCCCTTTCGCCGCGTTTCGAATTCGCCTATCGTTCAGCAGACGGTTTGGAGCGGGCTGGATGGTCGCTGGTTACGGACGCTTGTTCGTCACGAGAGGAAAGTCCGGGCTCCACAGGATAAGGTGGTCGGTAACACCGACCGGTCGTGAGGCCAGGGAAAGTGCAACAGAAAGGATACCGCCGACTTCGCGAGAGCCCCCGTCGGTAATGCGATGTCGGTAAGGGTGAAATGGTGCGGTAAGAGCGCACCAGCAGCCAGGGTGACCTGGTTGGCTCGGCAAACCCCACCTGGAGCAAGGCCAAACAGAGAGCAGTGTGTTCGCAAGAACGCCACGGATTGATCCGATCCGTACCAGTTCTCGGGTAGGTCGCTAAAGACGCCGGGCAATCGGCGTCGTAGAGAAATGACCATCACGCGATTTCGGTCGCGCACAGAACCCGGCTTATAGGCCCGCTCCGCCGTCTTTTTTTGCTGACGTTGTTACGCCAGCTACTTCGGCCGCTCGCTGGCTTTGATGAGCGGAGGCTTGGGACGCTGTTCCCAGGCCGCAACATCGGCGGTTAGCAACTCGATGGCTTTGTCGAGCTGTTGATCCTTGCCTTGCGGCATCTGGGTAGGCTCGGGCCAGACAATCTGGTCGGGGACAGCTCCATTGAGCTCCATGTCCTGTCCCGTTTGCAATTGATACCAACCTCGCGTGGGCAGTCGCAACGAACCCAGTCCCATGATTGTTTTCTGGCCCGTGCTGATGACGCCGCCTGCCGTGGGAACTCCGACCAACTTGCCTCTGCCAAGCGTCTTGATTGCATGCGAAAAGATTTCCGCGTTGCTGAAACTGTTCTGATTGCAGAGCACGATGATCGGCTTGTTCCAGGTTGCGTACACTTTGCGATCCTGTGGATAACCAGGTTGGCCCCCGCGCGGGATCGTGATCGCGTGCACGGGTTGCGTGAGTGCGGTGAGCAAATGGTCGGCTGTCGAGCCGCCTCCGTTCTCGCGCACGTCGATGATCAGGCCGCTCTTCCCGACTCCCGCCGAGTACAGTTCCTCTTCGAACTTAAGAAAACTGGCTTCATTCATACCCCGAATGTGAAGATACCCGAGCTTTCCCTGGCTGACTTGCGCGACATGCTGCCGGTTGTCGGCGATCCATTTGTCGTAGAGTAATTCCACGGCTGCCGCATAGGTGATCGGCCGCACCGAAATCTCTCGCTCCTGACCGTTGCCGCCGCGAACCTTCAGACGAATGCTGCGCTGAGCGGGACCGTTCAGCAGTTGCGTCAGGTCGAGATCAGGATCGACTGGTTTATTGTCGATCGCCAGCAGGATTTCACCCGGCGATACCTTGGAAGCGTTGCGATCGGTTGGACCGCCCGGAATCACGTCCCGCACTTGCAAGCCCGGCCCCTTGTAATCGGAGGCGAATCGCAAGCCCAAGTGAGCCGTCGTCTCGGCCCATTCGCCGCCGCTGCGAGCACGAGGCTCCCTCGCAGGTGTTGGTGTCGCTGGTGGTGTGGCCGGTGGCGTGGCGGGCGGAGTCGCCGGTGGCGTCGCCGGCGGTGTTGCAGGAGGAGTCGCCGGTGGCGTAGCTGGAGGAGCTCCCGGAGCACTCGCGCCGGCCGATTGCAGCGTGAATCCCAGGTGCGACCCGTTGAGTTCACCGAGCATCATGTTCACGAGCACTGCGACGGTTTCCATGTCCGGGGACGCGCCGGCCTGATCGCGATACTTGCGCCGCACCGCATCCCAGTTGCGATTGCCCAGCCGCTCGTCGTAAAAACGATCTCGCATCGTCTGCCAGCACTGATCAAAAACCGATCGCTGCAGTTCGGCTCGATCAACAGTTTGTAAAGCTGTGAATCGATAGCTGCTGCTCCTGGATCCGGGGACCGTGCTGTTAAGCGTTCCATTTACGAGCCAGATGATTTGATTTCCCTCCGCGATCCAGACCGGTCGAGCACCGGTTTCCGACGCCAGCGGTTTGGGGGTCATTGAGTCGGGGAAGTCGATCGCAAAGGTTCCTCGTTGCCCGTTGATCGTCGCGCTGAATGCCAGTCGCTTCGAATCGGGAGACCAGAACAAATTGGTTTCGGTCGCATTGGGAATCGAAACGCGATGGATGCGATCGGCCATCTTGGCTTCGTCAAAGTCGTACACGACTTTGGCCGGAGGCTTGATCGCATTGCGTTCGGGTGCGGCTGGCTTGGCCTCTCCGTTCTCCCCGCCCGCCTCGGTTGCCGCGCCGGGCTCCGCACCACCTCGTCGGCTTTTGCCCTTCCTGGCCTTTTCGATTTTCTCGACAGCTTTTTGCAACGTCCGATCGCGATTCGATGTTTGATCATCTTGCGATTGCAGCCAGACGTAGCAGATGTCGACTTCTTCGCCGGCACGGCGACTGGTGAAGGCGATCATTTTTCCGTCGGGCGACCATACCGGATCGGATTCGTTGTCTGGGTGGCGAGACAGATTCAGGGGCGGTTTGCTGCCGTCGAGCGGTGCGATCCAGACATCGCGATTGAAGTCTTGATCGAAGACGGCATACACGAACATCGAACCGTCCGGCGACCACTGGTACTGGGGTGCATCCCAAGCAGCGAGATGCTGTTTGGGATCCTTGCCCTCGGGACTGACA
>JBJOLO010000671.1:0-5950 GCA_046045565.1 Planctomycetota bacterium
CCGTCTGCACTGAGAATCTCTCGCACCAGCTGGTCATACGGCTTTTTCTGACTGACCGAATCGAACAGATACTTTTGCCACTCCGCAGCCGGCACACCTTTGTCCGCACGGCGCTCGAGCAGCATCACGTCCAGCACGTTGGCAAAGTGTCGACTGAAGTCGGCCCCGGCCAACAAGCGTTCGATCAAGGCTGCTCGCTTGTTCGGGTCGGCATCCGCCACGAACCGTCGCACTTCGTCGGAACCGGGAACTCTACCCGTGAGATCCAAATGGATCCGGCGGACGAATTCGTAGTCCGAACAACGAGGCGAAACCACGCCCGGACTCGACTCACCAAGCACCCGGTCCAACCGCTGAAACAGCGGTTCCTGGCCGAGTAAGGTTGCGGAGACCGATCCGCTCAAGGACCAAAGCATCACCCCCAGCAACGCGATGCGTGTTGCATGGGATCGGAACGCGACACGAGCTTCGTTTTTCATTGCTTTCGATCCTCTCCTGCAAGGTCCCGGTGAGTTGGGACGGCAAGGAATTCGGACCCGAGATTGCGTTCGTATCGACGTTGTTCATCGAAACGTAGGGCACAATCCCATCGGTACGTGCTGACCGCCGTGCGATCAGGCGGTCGCCCGATCGGTCGCTCGGGGAGAGCGACTCATGCTGCACGCGACCAGTTCGCCTTCGCGGTGATCGCTTGCTGCAACGGCAGTCTTAAACGGCAGGGTATTCGCACGCGCATTCATCAAACCTAATGGATAGGTTACGAACGCGTTATGCGGGAGTCAATAACAAACCCTCATTGGGAAGCCTATCTCACTTGGCCCCGGGACGCAAACGCAGGGCCGGATTGCTTGCGCGTCCGCTAGGTCCGCTACCTTCCATGACAACGAAACCGATTTGCCGCCACGATCGTCGCAATCGCCGGGGCCTCAATAGGGCCTTGCGCTGATTCTTTCGCCAACTATTTTTGCGGCGCGGTGTGTTGATACATGTTGTGCGCATTCGCATCGAACAATCCCACGTGGTTGTACGGCTCGATCGCGCGCTTGACGCGTTCGGGAAATGCGGGCCACGCGCCGCAACCAGAGCGATGCCACGCGATCACCTCCAGGTGCAGCTCGCGCAGCAAGCGGTTCCATCGATCCTCATCGGCGGCGAGGAAGAATTGGTCTTCACGAAATCCTTGTTCGATGCGGCGACGCTCGTAGGTCGTAGCGGCCACGAAATAAAGCATCGCGTAGGCGGTAAACAGGGAGAAATGCCCGAGCGTCAAATAGCAGCCATGCACGAGTCGATCAATCATCTCGAATTCCCGCTCCACGGCATGCTCGTATCGCCGCAGGGCTGCCGAACACGATGGCTGCTGCCAATGCTGGCCAAGCACATTTGCCAGTCTCTCAACGCCACACAACGAGAACGCAATGCCGGTGCTGTGCAACGGATCGATGAAACCATACGTATGCGGCAGGAGTGCCCAATCATCGCCAACCGCTTTTTCCCATCGACGCTGCAAACGTCCTGCGCGTATCATCCGTCCGGGCGTAGCCGCAACTTTCGCCGGGGCCAGTAACTCGGCTACGGAGGGATACCGGTCAAGCCACGCTCGCCACGCCTCGTCGGGGTTTGGGGAGCAAAGCCGCGGATCGCGACCATGTGCGTCTGTCCCTGGACCTGACGTGCCATCGGGCATGAAAGCAATGCCAACACTGGCAAGATTCTTTTGAAATCGCAGCATCCAGATCCATCCGCGGTCGAGCAGATGATGTTGGGCGGCATCGTCGCAACGGAACGGGTAGTCGTCGAGCTTCGCACCCGATCGCGACAGGAAGTCGTGCCAAGATGGCAGATCGCGGAAATGCGAAAACACCGCCTCGGAGTTGGTGTGGATCAGATCGGTGCGATCGCGCAGTCCCAGGTGTTTCGGGAGGATGCCGCCCTCCCCTGTTGCATCGATGAGAAACCTGGCGCGCATGCAAGGAGCGCTGCCGTCACGACGGAGATGCAACTCCCACGGCGAGTCCGCCTGCAAATGCTCCAATCGCTCCACCGTGGTTCCGGCGTGCAGTTCGACCCCCATCCGTTCCGCTTCGGAGGCCAGGAACGCATCGACATCGGCGCGAACCCAATGGGTATCGGCACGCGCGTCGTCGCTGCTGGCAGCGACGGCCAGCTCACGCAGGTGCTGCTCGTCGGGAACAAAACGTTCCCCCGCCGAATGCTGGTAATAGGTGAATCCCCGTTTGAGTCCGCAGCCGATTTCCGGATAGTGTTGCTGCCACGAACCATAGCGGCTCAGCGGAGCAATTCGCGGCAGGTCATATCGCGAAGCCAGTTCACGCAACACAAAATCGGCTACCGGCGTCGATGATTCGCCAATCGCGAACCGTGGATGTGTCGCCCGATCGACCATCACTACCGATCGGCCCTGTCGTCGAGCGATCATGGCGATCAGACTGCCGGCGAATCCGGATCCTAGCACGGCGATGTCGAAGCTTTTTTGCATGTCCTTTTTCCCGACAGTCGATTCTCGCTTGCAATGACCGATCTCGACATCGAGCCCTCTTTAGGGAACGATCTTCACCTTGCACGACATGCGCACGGTATGGCAGGCAGAACCGTCTGAGTCCGGTTCATCGTTTCCAGACGCTCGCGCCGAGCATCAAGACACTGCTTGCACGATGCAAACTGTACGAGATCCCATGTATCAACGAACACGCGGGGATTGCCGGCGGGACTCTTTTGCTGGAGCAGCGTTTCGAGCACTTGCTCGAGCGAACGGAGTTGGGGCGGGGCGAATTGCCCTGCAGCGTGCAGGTCCTCCAGCGCCGCATTTCCGCGTCGTGTGGGAATCACGCAACTGACGCCGACCCCTTGGTCGATTGCCCACTGCACGGAACGAATGGCCCAGGCGACGGCCGTGGACTCATCGTTCTGCCAGGGCGCTTTCAACAGCACGAAAGCGCGGACGGCGATGTTGTTCTTGCGCAGGAATTCGCAGGCGCGAGAGAAGTCGTCGAGCGACATCTGTTTTTCGAGACGAGGGAGGGTATCCGGATCGATCGTCTCCAAGCCCATGGCAATTTCGAATTGGCTGTGCTCGGGCAGCAAATCGCGAAACCGCAGGACAGGCTCGGCGCAGAGCCGCGGGTGATTTTCGACGATGACGGTGCGGAAGTGCGCAACGCGTTGGGCGATCGCCGGATAGTCGTCGGGTGGAATCGCCCGCACATCGAAGAAGTTGCCGCTGTTGTAGAGTTTGATATGGCGAGCGGGCGGCAGTTGCGAAAGTGCAAAATCGATTTGAGCGGGAATGGCGCCACGCGGCACCGTTTCGTCCGTCGTGTTTTTCCACAGGTCGCAATACACGCAGCGGAAGGGGCACTCGCGGTTGGTAAGAAACAAAGTCGAAACTGGCTCCACGAGCCCCTCCGCTGTTCGCTCATCCTCCACGAGCCAGGCGTAAGGGCGGAACGGGTCGACCGGATTCTTCGCTGGTCTCATGAGCCGGCAGCAGCGGCCGGGCGCCGCCCTGAGAATTTATCTCGCAGAATGTGTCGGAACGTGTCCTCGTCTGCGGAGAGCAGGCCCTGTAGCGATTGCGGAGCCGCGACGCCGTGTTGAAATCGCCGCTTCTCGAAGACCGGCATCGAGACACCCGTGATCGCCTCGACACCGCGGCGCACGATTTCCCCCTTCAGCGCGTACAAACGCTGGTGGTCCCAATCGGTCAACTCAATGAAGGGGATGCCTTCCGCAACGGCAATCACATTGGGGAGCGCGTAAGGACTGAATCCCTCAAACCCCTGGGTTCGAGCCGGCGCGTAGCTCCGCACATGACCGCGACTCTGTCCGCCGGAATACACCAAGGAATGCTTGATGGCGTGTACGCCCCAACCTTCCTGATAGAGCATGACGTTATTGAGCACACTCCGGATCGTCAGTTCCGGATTCTCCTCGATCGGATAGTCTTTCAAGTTTTCGTCGCCACCGTCACCATCCACCAGGATTTTCCAATCGGGATAGCGGTGTCGAATTCCGCGGCAGAGGGCGAGTGCCATGGTGGCGGATTGCACATCGAGCGGTTTGTAGTCTTCGATCACGCGAACCGCTTCGCGATAGTCGAGTGCCGCGGGCTCGACGCCGACGAGTTCCAGCAGCATCGACAGATCGCACGCCGCAAGGAATTCAGCGGCTTGCTTGGCATCGGACCCCGCCTCGCCGCCCTCAACGGTGAGCGTGAACGCTTTGAGGCGTGCGGGCGAGTCGCCTCGCTGGAGCAGCAGATGATGCAGCACCAACAACACCGCGCCGCTGTCGATGCCACCGGAAAACAGCACGCCGATCGGTTCGCGCCGATCGATGGTGTCGAGCCATTTTTGGCATTCCTGAGTCAGCGCTCCGATGTAGGCGCGACCGATCGCATCCACATCGGCAGGCAACTGATTTCGCTGCGGAGCAAGAAATCGAGTGTAGGTCGGATTGGGATCGGGACAACCCACGAGCGCGATTTCGACCAGATGATGGGCGGGCACCATCCGCGAATAGGATGGATGGAACTGATCGCCAAGCCCTTCCTGCTCCAAGTGCCGTTGCAGTTCGTCCATCCGCTCGGCGACCACCAACAGTGGCCCGGAGGCCTGCTTCGCCAGGAAGTACCGCATCGGTCGCCCGATCGTTCGCGCCATGCGAATAATGTGTCCTCGCTTGGCGATGATCGCGAATTGTCCATCAATCTGGCGGATTTGCTCCAAGTCCCCCGAGGCGACCGCGGCTGTCGCCTGCTCGATGTTCCTATTCAGCAGGAGATTCGCGTTCGGGTCGATCAGATCGACCAAACGTTCGACCGGTACATAGCGATGCATGGAAGCTCCTCGACATGTTGGAGACAAGCGTACAGGCGTGCGTCGGCATGGGAACGCCGGATTCGGCGTTGCGGGCTGCCGAGCACAGGGGGCGGTATTCGCGGGGCGGTTTCGGCACCTGCCCGCGAACAAACATCGCTTCCCCGTTTGCTCATGCTATAATCGGGCCACAACCTTGGGAATCAGGTTCCGCGGGAATCACCATCTTACGGAACCAGCACAGCGTGAGTTTACGATCTTGGAGGAAATCATGAGTTTGCAACTACGAGTCACGGTCGTCTTGCTGGCAGGCTTGATGTGCTTGGGGGCCGACAGCCAACTGGCAGCGCAACCGGCGGCCATCGTCCAGCACGAGCGATGGGTTACGTCGCTCACCTTTTCCGCAGACGGCAATCTGCTTTACACCGGCGGCGGGGAGAGCCTTCAGTATCGCCCGGGCGATGTGAAAGTCTGGGATACCAAGACGGGCGCGCTGGTAGCGTCGATGGACGGATCGACCAGCAATGTCTGGAGCGTGGCTCTTTCACCCGACGCCAGCAAGCTCGCCACCAGCGGCTATGACGGCAAGATCACCCTCTGGAACCTTGCGGAACGCAAGCCGATCGCGACGGTGGAAAAGCGAAAGGGCTGGTGTCGCAGTTTGGCATTCAGTCCGGACGGCAAGATGCTTGCTTCCGCGGGCGAAGACGGTCAAGTGACTCTTTGGTCGATGGAGAACCAGATGGAAATCAAATCGATCAAATGCCATGAAGCGGCGGTCTACGATGTCGCGTTCTCACCCGATGGCGCTACACTGGCCACCGCGTCGACCGACAAGACCGCCAAGCTATTCGATTGGAACGCCGGCACGGAAAAAGCGAAGCTCGAAGGCCACACCGACGCAGTGTGGGCGATCAAATACGCAAAGAACGGCCAACTGCTGGCGACCTGCGGTGCCGATCGCAAAGTCAAAATCTGGGATGCGGCCGGAAAAGAACAGGCAACGCTCGAAGGTCACAAGGATTGGATTTCCAACTTGACCTTCTCCCCGGACAGCGGAACGATCTACACGGCCAGTCACGATCGCACCGTGCGAGTCTGGAGCGTCGCGG
>JBJOLO010000659.1:0-4685 GCA_046045565.1 Planctomycetota bacterium
GAATCGCTCGCTGAACCAGTATGATGCTGTTACAGAATAACCGCCGCGACCAACGCGAGCCAGCCAAGCAATCAGCCGGTTAAGCCATCAGCCGGCCAACACCATCCGAGCCGCCACCACCCGAGTCCGACTGTTCGCTGATTGGGCGATATGCTTCAACCGATCGACTTGTTAGGTACTTACTTGCATTTGGCGCGAGCCAGTCAGGTGCGGCAGCGGCCGCACGTGCGAGACCGTCTGCTGGTGTTGGCCGGGACGCTGGCGTTCCAGATGCGGTTGTCGCGGATCGCGGCCTGTTGTCGCGAGCAGGTGTTGCAGCATAATCCGCGGCATATGCTTGGTCGCTGGCCGACGTTTTCCGAGGCACTGCAGAGCGTTGACTTTCTGCACTTGCTCCGTCATCTGCAGTTGCGGTTTTCTCCCGAGCGATGCGAGCGATTGCGGGAGAATCTGGGCATCGATTTGGCACGCGAACGGGCGGCATATTACTCGGACGAAGAATATGCCGCCGCCTTGTTGGGCACCAACCCGCAGCGGCTCTCTGACGAATTCGGCGACTCGGCCGAAAATGCCTGAACTGCAGCCGATCCCGTTTTTGCAGGTCGCGGTTGCGCTCGGTTCGGCAGCGCGGGGTTCGGCTGGACAGGTTGTAGTGATTGGACTCAGTGCGGTCGTCGCGACTAATTCGATTGCCCCGCGTCACGCATCGCGAACAATTCCGCGAGCGCCGAGCGGCCGATAATGCCGAATGGCTCCATGCTTCTCGTGATGCCCGAATGAGGGGAAATCGATGCGACCCTGGAAATTGACGACGCTGTTGGTGCTCGCCGCCGTGGTGCCCATCGGTCTTTCCAATGACCAGTGGCTCGGCGACATGAAGCAGTGGCTCAAATCGATTCCGGTAGGCAACACTTCGGAATCGCCCACGTTGCAGACGACGGCGTACGGCGGCTCGAGCACGGCTGGCGGCGGTGGCACAGCGAGTGGCCTAACGGGCGGTCTGACGACTAGCCAGGCAGGCGGACCGGCGGGCGGATCCGGCAATGCGACTGACGAGATTCGAAACGCAGCCGGTGTCGGAACCGCTGCGGGCGGCTCTGCGATGCCGAAGTTTGGAACAAGTGCCGGAACCGGCTCGTCGTGGACCACGTCGGGAACGGCGGCGGGCAGCGCAGTCGGGAGCGGGACGGCCGGCAGTTCAAATGCGGGAAGCGATTACGGCCCAAGCAAGTCGGGTGTCCAAGCGACACTCGTCAACGGGTCAGCGGCCAACTCGGTCACCAATGCCTCCGGAGCTTCCGCTGCCGGTCGCGATCTGTTGACATCGGGACAGGCGGCCAATGCGGTCGGGAAGACGGAAGAAGGTGAATCGCCCGTCGAGGGAATCGCGTTTACGAATTTTCAGGAAGTGTTTCGCTTTGATATTCAACCAAAATGGGTGTTCAGTCGATGGCCGCGGGTGACGACCGTGCTGGCCGATCAGGCGTTGGAAGGACTGCGCGTACCGCTGGTTAGTGGCAAAAACGCGGATGACATTTCCGGGTCATTGACTTACTACTTCGACCATCAGAAGACGCTGCAGCGAATCAGCTTCGTCGGATACACGGGCGACGAGCGACGATTGGCAAGGATGGTGGTGGAAGCGTACGGTATGAAGCCGGTGCCCTCGCTGCACGCGGGACTCTTTATGCTCTCCTGGAATGGAACTCCACGCAGTGTCCTGCGACTGACGCACCAGCCTGTGGTGCGGTCGAGCGACACGAATCGACGGCTCGAAGTGATGCTGGAAATCAATCGGCCGCGAGCCTACTACGGTCTCAGCCGCGAATTCAAAGAACTGCTGGATCAGGATCACGCCAACGCGAAGTGGTAGCCGAACGTGGCCTGGTCGAGCTTCCGCACGCGGAGCCGAGGACGCCTTTTCGTTCACCGGATCGTACGGTCGTTACCCAGTCACCGGTTTGCCGTCGGTGGATGCTTCACCGGTCTCGCTCTTGGTCTCCGGCTTCTGGTCACTCGATTTTTTTTCGCCGGGCTTATCCGCATCCGGTTTGGTCTCTTCTGCTTTCGGCGTTTCCGGTTTCGCCGCTTCCGGTTTCGCCTCCTCCGGTTTCGCCTCCTCCGGCTTCGGCTGCTCAGCAGGTTTAGGCTCAGCAGGTTTAGGAGCTTCGGTTTCCTTTTCTGCGGGGGCGGGCGAGACGGCATCGAGTCGCTTCTTCAATTCGGCGACTTGTTCCTTGAGCGAGGCGACCTGTTCTTTGAGGTCACCGGCCTGGGCGCGGAGTTGTTGCAGTTCTTCCAGGATGCCGGGTCGGGCGATGCGGTCTGTAGCGGCGCGATCGACGATGAGCGGTCGATCCGGGGTGGCCGCGGCACCTGCTCCGGTACGCGGTGCGGGCAGGAGATCGGGCGGGTTGGCTTGGAGACGCGGCGCGGGCGGTGGAGGCGGGGCGTTTTTCGGTTTGTCGGGTGAAGGGGCGTAGGGTTCGAGCTCGGGATTGAGGCGAATTTTCTTGTGCTGCAATTCGGGGCCGTCGTAGTAGGTCAATTCGACTTCCTGACCGACTTGTTGTCGACGGACGAGATCGATCAAGTCCTGCGGCGTTTCGATCTTGCGGCCGTCGACGGCGATGATGACGCCGCCGATGGGAAGACCGTAGCGAGTCGCGGATCCGCCGGGGCGAATGGCGGAGATGACCGCGCCGCGTCGGACAGGGAATCCGTATTTTGCACGCAGGTCATCGGTCACCGGGGCGACGGTAATTCCGAGCGCAGGACGCTCGATTACCGGCACTTGCTGCGGCGGCGGGCTGGTTCGCGGTGCGGGCGGAGGCGTCACAAAAATCTGTTTGGGATCGCCGTCGCGCAAAAGATCGAACTTGAGCGGACCAGCCTTTCGTGCTGCCGGTCGCATGGCTTCGGCGATTTCTTCGACACTGCCGACGCGACGATCGTTGATTGCCGTGACGATATCGTCAACCTGAAACCCCGCCCGCTCCGCCTGGCTCCCCTTCTGCACTTCGATCACCCGCATGCCGTCCGCCTCCGCTTGGTCGGATACAACGATGCCCAGCGATGTGTTCGCATCCGCTCGATCTTCGCGATTCGCTTGCGGCGTAATGTCCGTTGCGTCCTGCAGACGCTTTTCCAGACGCTCGAGCAAAGTCTGGCCCCGAGATTCGGCGACGCAGACCAGCAAGCTTGCGATCCCGCAGGTCGCGAAGAACGTGATCGTCCGGAAGCAAGCGGGTGATGAGCGGTGGAACATGCTGCCGCACTCCTTGGGGATTGGCGAGGTTGATTCTGCGAGGTCGTGAGCATTATACGGCAGGAGCCGCCGGTGCTGCCAGTTCGTTGTGGATGCATTATGCTGCCGATCATGGAAACCAGCGACGTTCATACGGATGTGCAAATACGCGTGGTGCAGGCAGCGCATCGTCGCGAGGTGTTGACCCGCATCGTGGTCGCGGCCGATCCGATCGATGGCGAGTCCACGGTTGAGCAACTGTTGTTGGCGTTCGAGACGGGAAAGGCCAGTCCGGAAGGGTTGCTGGAAGCGGTCGCGAGTCCCGATCAGCGCCCGTTGGCGGCCATGTTTGGCTATGCCCTGCCCGGCGGCCGGCAAGCGATGGTATTCCCGCCAATCGTTTTCCAGCCGCTGGTTAGCAAGCCCGGGGGTAGCCAATCCGGAGTCGCGGACGATGACTCGTCGGGAATCGTCGCGCGTTTAGATCAGTGCGTGGAATCGCATTTGCGCAACGGCGGCTGTCTTGTGGCCCAGGTGGTCGTGGCAACACGCGATCCGCGACAGGAAATAAGGCTGCAGCAGCTCGGTTTCCAGTATTTGGCGCAGTTGGTCTACATGTACCAACTGGCCGCTGCCGATCCGATGCCTGCGGATAACTCCAGATCTTCAATCGCGAGCGTCTCGCAGGAAGCAAAGGCACCGGATGCGGCCATCGTGTCGGGAACACGTTCGGAGGGGGAGTTGTGTTTTGTGCCCAGTTGCGAGCGTTCGGGGGCGGACCTGCATGATGTCGTCGAGCGGACGTACACGGGGTCGCGCGACTGCCCGGCCGTCGACGGGGTACGGACCACGGAGGACGTGCTGGATGGATATCGTCACACCGGCCGTTTTTCGCCCGACCATTGGTTCCTGATCGAATGTCATGGGCAGACGGTGGGGTGCCTGTTGCTGACGGAGCACTCGGAACATCAATGGGAATTGATCTACATGGGCGTGGTGCCGACGAGCCGCGGCCGCGGCTGGGGCGAACGCATCGCCCGGTTTGCGTGGCGGCACGTGCGGAGTCGCGGCGGCGAGCAGTTGGTTTTGGCGGTCGACGCCGACAACGAGCCTGCGCGGGCGATGTACCGGCGGGCTGGATTCGCCGATTGGGCTCACCGTCACGTCTATTTCAAACCGTTAAGTACGGCGATGCCATCGGCTTAGGTAGGCGGGGCGTGAAAACGGGCGATCCACTTGCCGACATTGGCACACCGTTGGGAGACAACTTTTCAACATCATGGTCCGGCGTCCTCAGCACGTCGGTCGAAAAGCTTTGATGGTTTTTCCGACAATTCGCCGACAAAACTTCACCCATGGAAAAATATTGCCCCTACGTGTCAAAGGGTGGTTTGACAGGCGTGCTAGCATTCGTAAAATCGGGCTCCGCTTCGGCAAG
>JBJOLO010000662.1:0-10088 GCA_046045565.1 Planctomycetota bacterium
GAATACACGCAAAGCGAGAGCCTGCGCCGGCACATGCTGGCCGTCGAAGCGGCCGTCCGTGCCTACGCCGAAAAATGGGGCGAGGACGTGGAACTATGGGGACTCGCCGGATTAATGCATGATTTTGATTATGAACGTTGGCCGGACCCGCCCGACCATCCGCTCCAGGGCGCGGCCATCTTGGCCGAACGCGGCTACCCGCCCGAAGTGATCTACGCAATCAAGTCGCACGCCGACTACCTCACCGATTGTCCTCGCATCTCGCGACTCGATAAGACGCTGTACGCCTGCGATGAGCTATCAGGCTTCATCACGGCGGTGGCACTCATGCGGCCCGACCGGTTGCAAGGCCTGCAGGCCTCGAGCGTGCGAAAGAAAATGAAAACCAAAGGGTTCGCTGCCTCGGTTAGCCGTGACGATATCATTCGCGGTGCAGCGGACCTGGGGGTCGATCTGGACGAACACATCAACTTCGTCGTCGGTGCGCTTACCGGCATCGCGCCGCAATTAGGACTCTGATCGGCGTCGCATCGCAGTGAATCGTCGGTCGGTGATGGCTTCCCGAGGCGATGGATACGCTCCCGTGAAATTGCGCGGTATGATGAGGTCGACATCCATGCGGCGTTGTTCTACCTCGAGGGAGCATCCATGCGTAATTGGTCACCGGTCGGTTGGGCATTGCTGGCAACGGTGAGTTTGCTCGGGATCGTCCAAGCCCATCCTCAAGAGAGTCCGCTCCGCATTCAGTTTGATGGCATCGATGTTGCGGGGACGTTGCTTGACCCGCATGGGGATGAACCAGTTCCGCTTGTCCTTCTGGTGGGCGGTTCGCAAAGCCAGGACCGGGACGGGCGAATGATACGCGAAGGCGCGCCGCCGCGTGATGCCCTCAAACGCTGGGCAGACGCAATGATGGCGGGCGGTTATGCCTGTTTCCGCTACGATCCCGTCGGGAGTGGAGCCAGTCGAGCGACGATTCCCTGGAAAGGAACGTATCGTCAACAGGCGGAAGTCGTGCAGGGCCTGGTTCGCTATTTCCGTCGCGACGGTCGCTATCCTCAGATTGTCCTGCTGGGCGAGAGTTCAGGGGCTTACGTGATCTGCCTTGCGGCGAAGGCGGGCACCATCGCCGATGCCACGATTTGTCTCGGCGCGCTGTGCGGCGACTCGGAAGAATTCTACGCCTATAACTACGGTCGGCTTCGCGACTACGCGGCGCAATCTCCGGAGCACGAAGCGTGGGCTCGACGGTATGCGCGAATGGATCTCGCCATCGGCAAGCATTACCCGGAATTCTTTGCCGCGGCGCGAGCCGGCGATGACGCCTACGAATTGGAAGACGACGATTTTCGTGTGACGCTGGACCTCACGCGGCGCAAGGAAGAACTCCAATGGCCGGCGATAGACCAGTTTCCGTATCTGCGCGGACCGGTGCTGCTGTTGGCGGGTGAGCGAGATCGCCACGTGCCAGCCGAACATGCCGGTCGCGCGGCTGAACAAATTCGGAAAGCGGGCAACGAGCAGGTGACGGCGCAGATCATCGATGGTGTCGACCACCACTTTCAACGTGTGCCCGGCAACGAACGACAGCAGATCGAACATCGCTACTCCTTGCAAAGCCTACGCCAGCCATACAGCTCCGCTGCTTACTGGGCGGCACTGCGATGGCTCGACAAACATGTCCCGTCGCCGCTCGAAGTGCGCGATACCAAAGTCGAGCTGGCCGCTTCGCGGCCCATCCCGGTGCCGGCGGAAAGTCGAGCCGTCCTGGAGCCGGAACTGGATCCCGTAACCGAGTCCACGCCGCGCCGGCTGTTTCTGGCTCGCGGCATCGAAATCATCTCCGATATAACCGATCGGAAAGAGACTGCCGGCGTCGATACACTCGAAGGCCGAATCGGTCCGCTCATTCTCGGTCAGGGTTCTCAGGCCCATTTCATTGACATGCCCGGCGGTATGTATGTCGAAGAACAACCGCATACCTCCGAGAGCATGGTTTACACCGTACGAGGCCAATGGGTGCTCGCCAGCAACGGACGAAGACAACTGATGAAGCCCGGTTCCCTGTTTCGCTTCGCTGCTAACGCCCCCACGGGCTACGAGGTACCGTTCCGTGATTCGGCGTTTATTCTGATCTTCAAGGGCGATCGCTTAACCAAGGTCGAGTCGGATTTCATTCAATTCCTGCAAAGCATGGCCGATCGGCGTGCGCGCGAGCACGAACAAGGAGATCCCTGTTTGCTTCGCGAATTGCCGCCCGATCATGCCGCCAGAAAGTTCGCACGCGAAGTGAATCCGCGTTTCGAAGAGGAACTTGCCCGCGATGGCCGGTAACGCTTCAGCCCCTGAGAAGCCGTTGGAATGGGGGCGTCTCCGACCGCTGCGCCGCCGAACCTGGTTCGCCCGCCCTCCTGAGCAAGTGGCTCAAGAACTGCTCGGGATGCTGCTCATCCGCGCTGATTCCACCTCCGTCTGCGCGGGACGCATCGTGGAAACCGAAGCCTACCTGGCTGCCAACGATCCGGCTTGCCACGCGGCTCGAGGTCCAACGCGCAAAAATGCTTCTATGTTCGGACCGGCGGGCCATGCCTATGTCTACGCGATCCATTCCCGCTGGTGCATGAATGTCGTCACCGAGCGGGAAGGAAGGGGCAGCGCGGTGCTGATTCGCGCCATCGAACCGCTGGCGGGCATCGAACGCATGGCGGCGAGACGAGGCATGCGCGACCCGTTGTTGCTGACACGCGGTCCCGCTCGGTTATGCGAGGCTTTGGGAATCGACCGCGAGTTCGACGGTTGGGACCTCACTCGCGGCGAAACGCTTTGGCTTGCCCGCGATCCCCGCCGCGCAAAACAGCCTGGCAATGTCTTGCGGTCGGCTCGCATCGGCGTGACATCGGCCCATGAACTGTTGCTTCGCTACTTCGATGGCGACAACCGTTTCGTCAGCGGTCATCGCCGTGGTTTGCCCATGAGCATCCACAATACGGAAGCATAGAACATGACGCACGAGGAACCCGTGCTCGGCAAAGCATCGTGAAGCGGCTACTTCTCCAGCGTCACGTTCCAGTAGATTTCGCTGACGAATTTCGACCAGCTGGCGATGCGAGGCTCGTAGTCGGCGTAAAGCGGATGCCACTTCGGCTGCGTGGGCGCCTTTTTCAGACGCATCGCTGCTTGCTGCGGCGTACGATCGGCCTTACGCAGGTTGCAGGCTACACAAGCCAGCACGCAGTTGTCCCAACGCGATTCGCCGCCCTGAGCGCGCGGCACCACATGGTCGATCGTTAACTCCGAACTGCCGGGCTGAATACCGCAATACTGGCAGGTGTAGTGGTCACGTCGAAACAGGTTCCGGCGACTGAATGCAACAGACGCGGTCGGTACGCGATCATATCCCGTTAAGGTAATCACCTCAGGGACGCGGAGGCGAAAGTTCACCGCCTGAATGAACCGGTCGCCGTCCGCAGGTGCCAGCCGCGCCCAATCGGACCACGAATAGGTCTGGTAGTCGTCCGGATCGACCACCCGTGCTGTTTCGTTCCAGAGAAGCACGAGTGCCCGAGCCACCGTGGCAACATTCACGGGCTGCCAGTTGCGGTTCAGTACCAGTGCCGGCCCTTCGAGGGTCTGTGCAATCATTGAGCATCCTCGCAAAATCAACTTGTGGTCCGAACCGAGCAACCGCATTTCGCGGCGATCGGCAACCGACGATTCGACCTTCTACCGATTTCTCGAGAACCATCCCAAGCTATCCTCTCCGACCCGAAATGAACAGCGGAACGACGAGAAAATCGTCCGTTTGGCACGGCCTGGATACCCTCCAAGCACTTGCTTGCCAGACGCAAGGTGCGACCTAGACTTCCTATTGGTGCGGGATCTTGCTGGCGAGAAACCGTGATGCAGGGCGTTTTTGCGGGTAGCACACGTCCCCTTTTCGCGACGCCGAAAACGGGCCCCGGCTCTGACTTCGCAGTACCCTTTCGCCATTGAAACACTTTTGGCGTTGTTTTCCAAGTTCGCATCGTATCGGGACGATCGCCATGTCATCACCTTCGATCGACCTGCCCCCGCTTCGCCAATCGCCCCGCTATCAATCGCTGGAAATGTGGCGAGGCATCGCGTGCCTCTTTGTGGTTGTGTTCCATGCCGGATACTACACGCCCTATTATCAATCGCTGGAACATGGCGCACCCTACGCCGTCGAGACCGGCATGCTCGGGGCCATCGCGCACGGACTGCAACGACTCGGTAGCGAACTATGGATCGGTGTGCCGATGTTCTTTGTGATCAGCGGCTATTGCATCATGGCCTCGATCGACTCCAGCCGACGTCAACAGTCCAGCACGGCCAGCTATTTCCTGCGTCGATTCCGCCGCATCTATCCGCCTTACTGGATTGCGCTCGCCGGCACAGCACTGATCGTCTTCTGCGCCGAGGCTTGCGGCTGGAGTTGGTTCTCCGATGAACCCTTGCTCGTCCACTTCCCGCGCTCATTGCATGTCGACAATTGGATCGGGAGCCTGCTGCTCATCGAGTCGTGGCGGCACCATGTGTGGGGTCCCTCGCAAAACTATGTGCTCGGTGTCGCCTGGACGCTCTGCTACGAAGAACAGTTCTATGCCCTCGCTGGCGTGATCCTCTGGCTCATGCCGCGCCGGATCTTCACTGGAGCCATCCTCATCACGGTGGTAGCAATCAGTCTGCGCATCGCCTGCTACGCCCTGAATCTGCGCACCGACGGTCTTTTCTGGAACGGACGATGGCTGCAATTCGTGGCCGGAATCCTGCTCTACTATCGGATCAATTACGCATCCGCCACGCGCCAGCGCTGGATCGATCTCGGACTCTTCGCGGGTTGCATCATCGCTGCCGCCTTTCGCCATTTGCTGCCCGAGCCCGTGGACCGTTCCACCGTGCTCGCGTTCGGCTTCGCATGGTTTCTGGGAGTCACCCATCGTTGGGATGCATCGTTGATCCGTTGCGCCGCCCTGCGCCCCCTCTTCGCGGTCGGGACCATTTGCTACAGCCTGTACCTCACGCATTGGGTTGTCACCAAAATCATCGCACAGTCAGCTTGGCAACAAGGCATCACCGGCTCCTGGGAGAACCTGCTGTTTACCATCCCCCTAGCAACAGCCGCATCCATCCCGGTTGCGATCTGTTTTCACCGCTGGGTTGAACGGCCTTGCATGAATACGTCCTCAGGCCGCACCCGCCCGATATCATGGACTGAACTCTCGCGAGCCGGTTCGGCAAGCTGATCACGCGAAGCGCCGCAATCGCGTTCAGTCCTCTCCTGATGCCGATCTTTGTACTCGATCGATTTCGGACACAGTCGATCTGCTGCCTCAGCTCGGAGGGCACGCCGAGCCCGACCTGCCCAGCTTGCGCAAAACCCCTGAACTGACTTTTGATCTTGACTGCAATGGCTGTGACCGATACAAGTTGCCGCGCGCATCTCAAAATGAAATCGTGCGGTTGACTCGCAAGGTCGAATCAAAGTGCTACCGGATTGTCCTCAAGGCCGACACCGAATTCCTGAACAGACTCATACAGATCGATGAACAGATCGAAGGCCGTTATTTCGGCAAAAAAACTTCCGCCGACTCCTTGGGGAATGCTTCCGCCGCGGATGAGCGTTCTTCTGGTGGGCGACTCCGCGCCCGTCGTCGATTGGTTTTGCGATGCGTTGTCGATGGATTGCGCTGTGGAGGTCGACTGGGAGTGCATCGCGGCGCCATCCGATGCGGTGGCGCGACTGCGGGATAAGGTTTACGATGTCGTGCTGGTCAGCAGCCTTGGCGACTCGCCACGTGCCCTGCAACTCCTGGATGCCATTCGAGCCGGCAGCAGCGACGAACAGCCGATCTTGGTATTGGGTACCGCCGCCGAAGTCGACATGGCGGATTTGTGTTTCGAATCGGGAGCCGATGCTTACCTCTGCATCGGCACAACGACCGCTCGCGCCATGCTCTGGCAGTTGACCCGGGCCATTGAGCGTCATCAATTGCTGCTCGAGAATCGCAAGCATCGCAATTCGCAGCGTCATCGACTGCAACTGGAGCACGACGAGGCTTCCCGTCTGTTGCAACAGCAACGTCAACTGCTTGCCGGACTCGAATCGATCCACACCTGTTCAGAGATCGAAGCGGCGGATTCTGCATCGCGATCGGTCGAAGTTCGTAACTCGATGAAGCCAGGAACATCGAACGATCGATCGTGGCCTGCATCACGGGACTTTCCCTCCTCCTTGGCCTCCCACTACTCCGACCTCTTGCGGACCTATGTCGTCATGGGTTCCGGCAATCTCGGACCGCAAATCTTGCAGTTCGCGGAACGGCTAACCGGCGAGAATCTGCCCTCGCAGCAATTGATGCTGATGCATCTGCAAGTCCTGGAGGAGGTCGTCGGCGCCTTGGGCAATCGAAGTGCTCGTCATGTCCTGAATCGAGCCGACTTGCTGATCCTCGAGGTCATGATGCACTTGGCCGAGTGTTACCGCGTTCGCGGCATCCGGCATCTGGAGCGCGTACCGGAATCCCTTCAAGAGGAGTACCTTGCAGAGGAATCCGTGAAAGCGGCGTCCGGAGGCGGGTCGGGCCATCGGGCGGCCTAGTCGTCGGCGAGTCGCTCTCCCCCCTCCCCGCTTGGGAGCGGTTTCCGTGCAGATCGCTTCGCTCGGTTGCGTGGTGCATAATCGCCAGTTATCGTACCGGTTCTTCATCTACCGGCGCGGGGGAAGTTTCTGTGGCTTTTCGTCTGATTCTTGCGGGCGTACTTTTTGCGTTTGCATGTTTGCAGTCGCCGGTTCGAGCACAAACATCGTCGGCCGACGTGCCTGGGGATGCGACCGCCGAGTCACCGCGAGGCCTGATGATCTCGACGCATCCTGGCGATGTTCGACGACACAAGCCGGGAACATGGTCGTACGTGATGGCCTCGGCCGATAATGCTACGGATCAAGACGGCTCGGCTTTGGTATCCGCCTATTTCGGCCCCGCTACAGAACGGCAGTTCGCTCGCCGCATGTGGGTGCCGCCTCATGCACATCGCACCACATGGTTGCCGATTCAAGTACCAAGCGGCATCGCCGCGAACGTTCAGCGACAGGAGCTGACCACGCTCGCATTGGACGAGGAAGGAGATCGCGAACTGCTGCGGCGCCGCGAAGGCGATCTGTTGACGTCGAACATGCCGCTTCCCATTACCCATGACGCAGGCAACATGGGTAGCTACTTCCGAAAACCGTTGGCGGCCAATGTGACGGGGGCGGACAATCCGGACGAAGATGCTTGGGACACCGCCTTGGCGGCGCGTAAGTCCGCTGAGTTAAATGCGTCGATTTCGGATCTGTCGAGCGACTTTCAACCGCCGTGGCCTGAATCTCTGCGGGGACTGGAGCAGATTCTTCTGACGGCCGATCGCATCACAAACGACTCGGCTGGAATCGCCGTGCTCCGCAGCTGGCTGCGCGGCGGCGGTCGTTTGTGGATCTGTCTCGATCGCGTGGAGCCCTCTACAGTCGAGGCGATCCTCGGTAACGCGGTGAACTTCCAGGTGGTCGATCGGGTGCAGCTCGATCGCTTCGAACTCGAGTCGGTCGACCTGGTAAAACGCGAGCGAATCAAGGAGCCTTGCGACTTCGAGGACCCGGTTGATTTTGTGCGGATTGTTCATTCGTCGAGCGACGTGGTGAGTTGGGTGGACGGCTGGCCGGCCGCATTCTGGGTTCCTTTCGGCGAAGGCGAGGTGTTGATTACGACGCTCGGCCCGCGAGGTTGGCGAGCCCCAAAGACGGAGCGGCCCACGATCGCGCTGCAGACGATTGCGGGACGACTGTTCGCAAATCGTGAAGGCCGCGTCGATCCGCAGGCGTTCCAGTCGTCGCTGCAGCAGCAAATCGGCTATCGCGTTCCGAGTCGTTCGATAGCCATGTCGGTCTTGGGCGGCTACTGCTTCGCACTCCTGGCGAGTGGCGGCATCCTGGCCAAGCGAAAACGGCTCGATGCCCTGGCATGGCTCGTACCCGGCATCACGATCACTGCCACGGTGGCGCTGGTGGCGATCGGCATCGCGCACACCACCAGCGTCCCATCCAAGATCGCCTTGGGGCAGTTGCTGGAAATCGCGCCGCAAACGAACGAGGCCCGCGTCACCGGCCTGGCTGCCATTTACGACCATCGATCGCAAAACATCGATCTCACCACCGACCATCGCAACTGGCTGATCCCATCGGTGAGCGATCCCTCTGCCATTCAGCGGTTGGTCTGGAGCGACGACGATCGCGTGACGGCAAGCGACATGGAGACGAATGCGGGAAGCATTGGCTTCGCTTCGATGCACGGTCAAGTTGCCATGCTGGAGCATGTTGCTCTGGAAGCGGAATTCAACGAGAGCGGACTTGTCGGCAAGCTGCGAACCGGAGAACTCGGAGCGGCGACCGACGCGGTCATCGTCGCACCTCCGGCTCCGGCACTGGCAGTGGCACTCAACGATGACGGCGACTTTACCGCGAACGAAGAGCAGGTGCTGTCCGCCGAGCAATACATCGCCAGTACACTGATGACCGACGAGCAGCGACGACGGCAGGATTATTTCCGCGCGCTGCTCAACCCGAGCGACACCTTTGTTTTTCCGCGGCGACCAAGCGTTTTCTTCTGGTGCAATCCCGTGGACATCGGCATCCGCATGCCCGAAGGCTTTCTTGTTGCCGGTTCCGCGCTGGCCGTCGTACCGCTGGAAATCCGCCGCACTCCGCCCGACACCGCCTTCCGCGTCCCTTCGACCTTCCTGGAAATGACCGCTGCCCAAGGACAAGCGAAATCTTCGGCATACAACCGTCGCACAGGTCAATGGGTTAAAGGACTGACCGTCGCGTCCGAGACGCCGCTTCGATTTCAGTTGCCGGCGGAGGTGCTGCCTTGCGAACTCTCGACCGCCACGCTGACGATTCGAATCAATGCACCGTCGCGCGAGTTGCAGGTCAAAACCTATCGCACGACGGACAGCCAAGTGGTCCGAGCCTTCCGAAGTCCGATTGGCGTGATTGCGTTGGAACTGAAAGCCGGCGACTTGCAACTGGACGCTGCCGGCGGCCTGACACTCGGCTTGGCGATTGGACCCACTGGCGCCTTTACCACCGAGGCAGACGGTGGCAGCGGTGCCGGCACCGACGCGAGCTCGCTGCCTTCGAACATTCCGACCAGCACGATTCGCGAAAACAATCCGTGGCAAATTGAATATGTGCGTCTGACCGTCGCCGGCCGGACGTCATCCGCAAGCGAGTAACTCATGTCGAATTCCCAGTCCCCCGTCGTCGAAACACACGAACTCACCAAGCGATTCGGCGAGTTCACCGCACTCGACAGTCTGACGATCTCGCTGCAGCGAGGACAAATCCTGGGCTTCATCGGCCCGAACGGTGCCGGCAAGACCACCGCGATCAAGATTCTTGTAGGTCTGATGCGGCCGACAAGCGGCACGGCCAGGATTGCGGGCGCGGATTGTGTTCGCGACGCGCGACGCATCAAACGACTGGTAGGCTACATGCCCGATCGCTTCGGTTCCTACGATAACATGCGGGTTCGCGAATACCTGGACTTTTTCGGTGCCGTCTTCGGCATCTCGAAACGCGAACGTACCCGCCGCATCGACGAGGTGCTGGAGACGACCGGTTCGACCTACATGCAAGATCGATTCGTGGAAAGCCTGAGCCACGGCATGCAGCAACGGATCGGCGTCGCCCGCACCCTGCTCCACGATCCGGAAGTCATGATTCTCGATGAACCTGCAAACGGCTTGGATCCCGACGCACGGATTGAAATGCGGGAACTGCTGCTGCGGCTCGCTTCCTACGGCAAAACACTGATCGTGACCAGTCACATCCTTCCGGAACTCTCCCGCATCTGCAACATCGTGGCCATTATCACGAAAGGCAAACTGCGAGTCTTCGGGACGCTCGATGAAATCATGCGCAAAATCCGTCAGCGCAGGATTCTCGAAGTGCAGTGTGTCAACGCGGAACAAGTGGAAACCGCCAAAACGCTGCTTGATGAATCACTCGACCAGACCGAACGCGAAACACT
>JBJOLO010000711.1:0-5685 GCA_046045565.1 Planctomycetota bacterium
CAGATGTGAAGAGCCCCAGCGGCGAAGCGATCGGCCAGTGGTTGCAGGAACGAGCGACGGAGCAGGGGACTTGGGTTGATTACAACTATATCGACCCGGTCACGAACAACGTCGAGCATAAATTCAGCTGGGTTGTTCGGTATGAAAACTACATCTTTGGCTGCGGGATCTACGTGCCTACTCGCTGAGTTTGCGAATCAGTCACTTTCGATTTCCAGCGCCGCCGACGGTGAAGGGGATCGTCGAAGAATCGGATCGCGAGCGAATCTCGGTCGCTCCTAAACCCGATTCAATGTTCCTGTGATTCCGGCGAACGAATCGGTCTCCACCCCAAAGCGTTGCAAAAGCGTGATGAAGAGCAGGGCGAGTGGTTCTTCCTGGGCTTGCATTTCGCCTTGCCAGCCGGCATCGGTATCAATTCCCGCCCCGGCCTGATTGTCTTCATTGCCTTTGCCGAACTTCAGATATCGGCCATTGGTGAAGCCGAGATTCTTACCACCAGCCGAGATAATCGGATAGTTGCGCGAAAGGTGGAAACTGCTGGAAGCAGAACCATGCATCGCAAAAGTGTTGTCGAGCATGCAGCCATGACCCGACGGTTCGGGGGTTTCCTTGAGCTTCTGCACGAAGCGACCGAATTCTTCGGCCTGATAGCGATTGTAGGTGCCAAGATTCTTCCAGCCTTCGGGCTGCTTCACGGCATGAGTCAGGCCGTGCGCGCCGTTCAGGCCAACCGCTTTCGAGAGCAAATCATGAGGACCTTCGCCATTCTCACGTCCCAATTGAAAGGTCGCGACGCGCGTCGAGTCGCTGAGAAAAGCGAGGTAAATCAACTCGTACATCGTTTGGAAGTAGAGCCTCGCTTCCTCCGGAGTTGCCTCCAAATGCAAATGGCTGATATCGACAGCAGGAATGGGCGTATCGATCCACTTCTGAGCTTTAGTCAGCTTGACTTCGGTGTCGCGCACCGCGTCCAGATACTGCTGCAGCGTTTGCTGATCGCGCTTGGAAAGCGATTTTTCTAACGAACGCGTATTCGCCAGGAGTAAATCCAGGGCGCTCTTGCTTCGGTTGAGTCGAGCGTGAGCATCTTTCCCGCTGGTCACAAACAGCGTTTCGAAAATCTGACGCGGCTTGTTCATTGCCGGGATAGGACGACCTTCCCGAGTGAACGATTGCGTCTGCGCCCCGCGGGGACCACCGATACCTCCATTCGTCGACATCACCAAAGAAGCATAGCGTGTGTATTGACCCGCATGCTCGGCAAGAACTTGATCAACCGAAATGGAGTTCTTGTAGGGACCATGGCCTCCCGTGTCTGCGCCAGTCAAATACTGATCGGCGTTGGAATGTCCGTGAACCTTTCTGGCCGCGGGATGTGACAGTCCCGAGTAGATCGTGATCTCGCTGCGCAGCGGCTCCAGAACGTCCAGGACCTTCGTGAGTTGGAAGTCTTTCTCGCCTCCACGCGGAAACCAACTCCAATCGTGCCACGCCGGGTCTTCCTTCAGCGGCAAACCAACTCCATCGGGATGATAGACGCTCAGAAATCGCTTCGGAGCCGCACTC
This sequence comes from Planctomycetota bacterium, assembly GCA_046045565.1. Classification (GTDB taxonomy): domain Bacteria; phylum Planctomycetota; class Planctomycetia; order Pirellulales; family Pirellulaceae; genus VGZA01. Next base: position 1,570 of record JBJOLO010000711.1, read on the forward strand.
GGAGCGGGACTCGCCGCAGCATACGATTCCAGCCATGGCAACGCCAACGCGACGCCAGCACCACGAAGAAAGCCTCGACGGTCGACAGTCCGAAATCGATCGCTCATCCGCGGTCCCTTGTTCTTATTTTGATTGAAAAAGATTGCTGTTCACGACCAGGTGAATTAGATCGGCCAGCCGATCCTCGTGTTTTCTGAACTGTACCGTCAGGCTGTCCACGTCCGCATGATCGCCAAAAGTCAAAGGCCGGCCAAGAGCATAAGCCAATGTTTTATGTACCATGGCTCGGGCGAATTGATCCTGCCTGTCCGCCAGAAGATATCTTTTCAGGCCGTCCACTCCAGCGAGTTCCTGCTTGTTAAACAGAATCGAATGGGCATCTACGGGCTTATCCTTGATCTTCGTACGAAAGACGCCCGACGCATCATAGTTTTCGAAGGCGATTCCCCACGGATCGAGTCGGGAATGGCACGACGCGCAGGCCGGTTTATTGCGATGATCGGCAATCCGCTCTTTCAGCGTCATTTCCAGAATGCGCGGATCGGTGAGGTCGACCTTGGGAACGTTGGCCGGAGGCGGTGGCGGCGGGTCTTGTAGTATCCGCTCCAGCAGCCAGACGCCGCGTTTCAAGGGATGAGAATCGGTCCCGTCGGAATTCATGGTCAACGCGGCAGCCGTCGTCAACACGCCGCCCCGGTGAGTGTTTGCGCTGATCGACACCTTGCGAAAATGCGTGCCGAAAACACCCGAGATGCCGTAGTGCTGAGCGAGCCGCTCGTTGACGACAACGTAATCGGACTGCAGCAAGTCGAAGAGGTTCCCGTTACTGCGAACGATCTCCGCGAACAGTGCGACCGGCTCCTCCCGCATCGCCGCTCGCAACGCATCATCCTTGATATGCGTGGCGGTTTCCATGCGGTCCAAGCCTAACCATTGCTCGACAAAATGCTGGTAGAACCGCTGAGCGCGGGGATCGGCCATCATGCGGTCAACCTGCGACCTAAACACAACCGGGTCTTTTAGCGTGCCGTTCCCGGCAAGTTGCAGGAGTTTCTGATCCGGGACGCTCGACCAAAGAAAAAACGAAAGCCGACTGGCGAGTTCCGAAGCACTGATCGCTTCCGGGCCCTGAACATCCCCGGAGGACGGCTTCTGGGTCAGATAGAGAAACTCCGGTGTCGCCAGAACCGTGGCCAACACTTCGAGCATGGCACCCTCGAAGGACTCAAAATCGGGTCGATACTTCGAGAACAACTCGATGAAGGGTTCGACCTCTTGGGAGGCGACCGGGCGACGCCAGGCGCGCTGCATGAATCGGGTCAGCACTTCTTTACCATAAACCTGCTCATCGCCCTGGCTGGGACTCTCGAAAAAGATCTCGCGATGGCTTTGCGGCGGCCATTGATCGAAGTGAGGTGCCGAGATTTCGATGTAATCAATCAGCACCTGCAGCGGTTCTTTGCCGCCGCGCGCGTTCGATTCGTTTCGAATGTGGAGAAATTCGTCTCGCCTGGGAAAAGTGGTTTCCAATTTGCGAAAAGGATTGCGCTGGATTTCGCTGAGCGGAATGTCGAATTCGATGAATTCCGGTTTATCGGCCGGAGCGGTCACCGGCAGATCCCGCTGACTGATCACCTGCGAGAAGTTCGCGTTGTTGCTGGTATGCGCGCTGAAAATCAATCGTAGACCGGCATACTCATTCGGATCCATCGTCGACCGGCCGGCGCGAATCCGCACGCGCATCATGCCTTCATCCGGCAGAAAGCGATCTAAATTCAACTTCAGTTCATGCGATCGCGGCAGCACCAAGACCGCAGGAGAAACATCCGGGTTGTGACCGGCATACTCGCCGGGCTTCGGCAGTGCGCTGCCCTCGGCAAACGGAATTCCTTCCCCGCTCGATCGATCAAACAGATGCGACCGGTTTCGCTCTCGACTGTATCGCTCTTCCGAGCTATTAAACAGCTTTGCCTTGTCGCCCGACAACTTCCGCAGTTCATCCTGCATCGAAAAGATGTAGGTGACGGGCGACGGACGCTCGCCAATCACCGTCACCCGCTGCAACGCCTTCAATCCCAACTCGCGATAGGCCTCGAACTGCATCGTCGACATTTGCAGCAAATCCGAGCGATTCTTAAACCCCTCCTCCGATGCCGTCTCCGGTGGCAGACTGTCGGCGATGGCATAGGGCAAACCGAGCAGATCTTGAATGGCGTAGTTGTATTCATATTTCGTCATCCGACGAAACGACGAGCGATCGGAACTATTCCGGCGAACCATCGAAGCTTTGCTCATTTCCTCGCTGAGCCAGTCAACGATATCGCGACGGTCGGCATCAGCCAATTGATAATCCGGAGCATCTCCCGGCGGCATCTCAGAATTGCTGATGACTTTGTAGATCCCACGCCAGCGATCGACATCCGGTCCTGTCAGCAAATCGGGATTCAACTCATCGACGCGAAGATTAGCCATGGTTGAGTCAGGCCCGTGGCAGGCGACACATTTATTAGCGAGCAGCGGTCCGACCGACTTTTGAAAGTGATCGAGATTGGCGATCGGAATTCGCGGCTCCACTTCGGGCTTTCTTTCGGACTCCTTCAAGAACAGCGACTTCGCGCGACCGACTTCCCGGATCTGCTCGAAAGTCATCGCCGTCCCATCCGGCTCTACGCCCCAGATCCGGGAGGCGATGCCACACAACAACAGGGCCGTGATGATCAGGTTACGCATGCGATTCATTCAACTTCCGAATCAGTTCCCATGTGGATGGATGTCGCCTGCGCGATTCCCAATCGCATTCGCGATCAAGCCAAAGCACGGACCGCGACTTGTCTTACTTCATCGGCTTGCCCGCGAGCGGCTTGCCGTTCGTGGTCAGAATCTGAATCTCGTGGGCACGATGCGGACCGGTGTAGGTCCATACGATTTTCTTGTCGGGCGTGACCTCGAAGACTTTGATCGCCTTATTCGTGCCGTAACTGGCGATGACCGTATTGCCATTGGGCAGTCGTTGGCCACCGCACGGGTCGACGAACGGCTGTTCCGTCGGGAAATCCTCGTTGCTGACTTTCCACACGACTTTGCCATCCGCATCCATTTCTACCGTCTTGTTGCCGTGGGTCAGGTTGACGAGCGTTCGGCCGTTTTCCAGTCGGATCGCGGTGAATGGCCAATTCTCCGCCTTGCGCCCGCCCAGTTCGTCGAGATCGGTTTTGAACTCCTTGAGCACCTTTCCATCGGCGGCATATTCTTTCACCTTGAAGGCCAGCAAGTGCGGCACGAGATAGGTTCCACCCGGTAATTTGCGGGCCATGCGTGTTTGCATGTGAGCGTTATCGGTTTCGGGTTGCAAGCGACACTCGACAGCAATCGTCTTGCCGTCGGCTTCCACTTCCAGCAGTCGTGGCTTTGGCCCCAGTTCGGTAATCAGCGTCCTGCCATTTTCCAGCCGCTCCACCGTACCGATCTCCCCGTTCTCGGCCGACTTTCGATAATGAAATACCACCTCCTTGTCGCGCGTGAACTCCCGAACCTCGTCCGACCACGCGATCAAGATATTGCCGTTGGGCAGCACATAGCCATCACGGGCTGCCGGACGTCCGGAATCCCATGCTTCCCGCCCCTCTTCGTCAATGATGCCCGTGAAGGTTGGGCCCGCGATAAAGAACGAGTGCTTAATCGGCTCATCGGCATTCAACGAACCGGTAGCGAAGAACATACCAAGCAAGCACAACGTACCCGTTGCATGTGAAACAAGAGCAGTACGCATTGATAGGGAATTCCTGTCAGAGGAAGGTGAGGAACGACATGGCGGAACCATAGCAGAGCGGATCCGAACCGCAGCGCCAAGTTGGGCCGAACGCGATTGCCATGCTTCAGACTATCCCAATCCCATCCGTCGACGCACGACGCCGCAGCGAGCCCTTCAGGCCACTATACTCAAGGACATCTTCCGGAAACAACCAAATCGACTTGATCGTGAGAAACATCGTTACGATTTTGCGTTCGCCTCCGCCTGCGAATCCGCCACCACAGTTCGTTCCCTGCAACGAAGGAGCCTGAACAAGCATGACCTGGATCAAGCATGTGCCGTACGAGCTCGCGAATGACGAGTTG
>JBJOLO010000785.1:0-5016 GCA_046045565.1 Planctomycetota bacterium
GGGAGACTTTGGATGAAATGCTCTCCAGGCCGCTCGAATCGCTAGGCTTAGAATCGCTGGATGACCCGATAAAGTAGGCTTCGCTGCTTGACAATCCGCACGTGATCCCTTCACATGCGAGGGTACCAAAACGCCTCGGAAAGGGTTCCCCATGTTCTTGTTTGCGGCAAGCTGGCAAACCGTTGCTTCGCTGATTCTTGTCGGCGGCGTATTGCTGGGTTTCATTATCTTCCTGGCAATTTTTGCCAACTATTTCCGTCTTTGGATCCAGTCGGTTTTGACGGGTGCCGGCATTTCGATCCTGGACCTGATCGGGATGACCTTTCGCAAGGTGAATCCGAACCTGATCGTGAAGGGCAAGATCATGCTGGTGCAGGCGGGGATTCCCGAGGATATCCCTTCGCACGCGATGGAGGCGCATGTGCTCGCGGGTGGCAATATTCTGCTCGTGATTCGCGCCTTGATTGCGGCCAACAAGGCCAAGATGATTCATTTGAACTTTCGCGAGGCAACCGCAATTGATTTGGCCGGACGCAATGTTCTGGAATCGGTTCAGACCAGCGTGTATCCGAAAGTGATCGACTGCCCGCCGCGTGGCTCGACGCAGTCGAAGCTGTCCGCTGTCGCGCGGGACGGGATTGAGCTTCGCGTTGCCGCGCGGGTCACCGTGCGAGCCAACCTGCAGCAGTTGATCGGTGGTGCAACCGAGGAGACGATCGTCGCCCGCGTTGGGGAAGGCATGGTCAGCGCCATCGGTTCGGCCGACGATCACAAAGCGGTATTGGAAAACCCTGATTTGATTTCGAAGGCCGTGTTGGCGCGGCGACTGGATTCGCAAACCGCGTTTGAAATTGTTTCGATCGACATCGCCAGCATCGACGTGGGTCAGAACATTGGCGCACGTTTGCAGGCGGATCAAGCCGAAGCCGATACGCGCGTGGCACGCGCCCGCGCCGAAGGCCGACGCGCGATGGCGGTCGCCGCAGAACAAGAGATGATCGCCCAAATCGAGGAAAGTCGCGCGAAGTTGGTCGATGCCGAAGCGGAAGTCCCCAAAGCGATCGCCGAGTCATTCCGTAGTCGACGCTTGAGCGTGATGGAGTACCAACGCTTGCGCAATCTGCAGGCCGATACCGAAATGCGCCGCGCTATTGCTGCCACGGGGACCACCTCCAGCGGGAAAATCGCCTAACGCGCTTCTTCCCGGATCCCATCCGTCATACGCCCTCGTCCGACGATCCTTGGATTTGAGTCCATGAGCGAAATCGAAGACTTTCTCCGCAAGGTTGCTCAAAAGCGCCAACAAATGGCACAGGAGCAGGCGCGGCAACAGCAGCCAGTGCCTCGACAGGCTGTGCCGCCGGCAACCAAAAGACCAGTCCCCCCGACGCTCAACCAATCTCCCGGACTTCGCCGAGTCGTGGACACCAGGGTGATTGACGCCGAGATTCTGGACGACGAGGACGAAGACGTCTCCAGCGCGGACGTGGTTCGCCATGTCTCGGAACACCTGAGTTCGCGCGAGTTTGATGAACGCGCACAGCATCTGGGCGAAGCCACGCGACGGTCAGAACGGCGACTTGAGGACCAAGTGCAGCAGCACTTCCAGACCAGCGGCAAAGCGGCCTCCGTTCGACAATCGGCCGACTCGATTAGCGCTGTCGCACCGACCGCTCAGACGTTTGAACCCGAAGCTTCCTCGTCCCTCCTGCAAATGCTGCAAAACCCCGCCAACTTCCGCAATGCCATCCTGCTTAGCGAAATCCTCCAACGCCCTGAGGAACGCTGGTAATCTAGTTCGAATCGCGAATCTCCGCTCGAGATCCTTCGCGCGCCCGCTGGTTTGGAATCGGATCCGTTCATCGTCTTTGACTTACTGACTGTACAGGAGTTGTCATCATGGCTGTTCCCGAAGTGGTTCCCGGCAAGACGCGCATTGGATGGATTGGCACCGGTGTGATGGGAGCCAGCATGTGCGGGCATCTGATCCAGAAGGGATTTCAAGCCATCGTCTACAATCGAACCCAAAGCAAGGCTGAGGGACTCTTGCGACAAGGTGCTGCCTGGGCAGATTCTCCTCGGGCTGTCGCCGAACAAAGCGATGTGGTGTTCTCGATTGTCGGATTTCCCGCGGATGTTCGCGAAACGATTCTGGGACAAGACGGGGCGCTGAACGGATGTAAACCCGGAAACATCCTGGTCGACATGACCACCAGTCAGCCCGCGCTTGCCGAGGAGATCGCGGCAGCCGCCAGTGCCCGCGGCGTAGTGAGCATTGATGCGCCGGTCTCGGGCGGTGATGTCGGCGCTCGCGAAGCACGCCTGTCGATCATGATCGGAGGCGACAAAGAAGCCGTCGATGCGCTGCGACCTTGCTGGGAGGCCATGGGCAAGACGATTATCTATCAAGGCGGACCTGGTTGCGGGCAGCATACCAAAGTTGCCAATCAGATCCTGATTGCATCCAACATGATCGGGGTGTGCGAAGCGCTGCTGTATGCCTATCGCGCCGGCCTGCATCTCGAAACGGTCATGGCCTCGGTCACCCCCGGCGCCGCGGGCAGCTGGTCGCTTTCCAATCTCGGCCCGCGAATTATCAACAATAATTTCGATCCCGGTTTCTTCGTCGAACACTTCATCAAAGACATGGGCATCGCGCTGGACGAAGCCAATCGCATGGGGCTTTGTTTGCCCGGATTGGCACTCGCACGTCAACTGTATCAGGCCCTCCGTGCGCAAGGTCATGGTCGAAATGGAACTCACGCGCTGATGCTGGCTCTGGCATCGCTCGCCGGTATCGATTGGAAAAATCGCGCAGCCTCTACCACCTGACTCCATCGCACCATGCCAGCAATGCATGCATCCAGGCGATAGGTGTCCGAAATACATGACTGGCTCGCGATGCTGTCATTCCAGCTCTGCAGTTGGAAACCGCAGGGAATTGCGCAGGCTCGGCCCTCTCCCGGAAAATCACTCTGGTCGCACCCGCCTGAACTCCCTAGAATTCCCAGCCTTTTCACGGCCTACGCCCGCTCGTGCCGATCGACGATCGGCCGGGACGCGGTGGAAATCAATCGTGACGTTTCTGAGCGGATTGAAGGAGTGTCGGTCATGTCGAGCGAACGCAAGCGTCGAAGGCGGATGGTTGAGAACGACGACGCGTTGGAAAACTCCAAGGCAAGGCGATCCGCCAACGATGTCGACAACGATCTCGAGCAGGATCGCGACAACGATGATTTTGACACGGATCGCGACCAGGATGCAGATATCCGGGATGCAGGCGTCCGGTCGACCCGCAGACGTTTTCGTTGGCCGATTCGAACGATCCTTGCGTTGGGTTCCGTGGCCGTCATGATCGGCTTGCTCCCGCAAATCGTATCGATGCCGGCGGTAAGGGATCGTGTCGTCGCTGCGGCCACGAAGAATTTGAACGGCAACGTGCAGATCGGTTCGGCGTCGTTCGGCTGGTTTGCTCCGATTGTGCTTCAGGATGTCGTGGTCACAGATAAAGATCAGAAGCCGGTCGCGCAGATTACCCGCATCGCGAGTCAGCGGTCTCTTCTGGGATTGGCAATCGACCATCAGCGCCTGGGAACGTTTCGCATTGAGCAACCGCAGCTTTCGTTATTCCTGCGCGCCGACGGCAGCAACCTTGAGGATGTGATCGCTCCGCTCATGAAAACAGAATCCTCGGGATCGCGTACGGAGATTTCGGTCGAGGTGGTAGGCGGCCAAATCGAGCTTCGCAGTGACGCGAGCGACAAGGTTTGCACGATTCGCGAGCTTGAAGCATCGTTCAAGCAACCGTTGGAAGCGACGGGCGTTCAGGAAGGAAGCTTCTCCGCCCGCGTCGCAGTGAACGACGCGCCGGAAGTGGGCGAAGTGGTCGGCAAACTTCAAAGTATTGCATCGGGCCCCGAGGCGGGCGGTAAAGTGGTCGTACAAACACGTGCGATCCCGCTGGATATGCTGGACGCACCGCTCCGCCGATTCGCGGGCGACTATCGCATTGAAGGCGATGCCGATAGTGATCTGGCACTGGAGTGGTCGATCAACAACGAGGGGCAGACCTCCGCGCTCGTGGAAATCCATTCGCTCGAATTGGGCACGATCGCTGTCGCCGCTCCTTCGGTGCTAGGCAGCGACGAAATCCGCAGCCAGCGCGTCGCTCTGAAAGGACGCGTTGGGATGTCGGGCACCCGCTGCGAAATCGACCAGGTGTCGCTGGTGACCGATGTCGGCAGCTTGGAAGCCTCGGGGATCACCGATCTGGCGGCGTGGAAGGGGGGCGGCATCGGCGCCGCGTTGCAAGCGCTGCAAAACGACGATTTCTCAGCACGGGGCCAGATCGACTTGGCGCGCGTTGCACAATTGTTGCCCAACACCCTCCGCATTCGGGAGGGAACCGAAATCACGTCTGGCCAGGTTCAACTGGAATTCACCAGTCACATCGACAACAACCAGCGGCAATGGGACGCGAAACTGCAGACCAGCGACCTGTCGGCCAGCGATCATGGGCGACCTGTGACTTGGGAGCGTCCTCTGGAAATCCGTCTCGCCGCGCACCAGGAAGCGAATGGAATCGTTATTGAGCAACTGAGCTGCGACGCGAGCTTCCTGCAGGCAAGTGCACAGGGAACGTTGGACGCTGGTCAAATGGCTTTGCAAGGCGACTTGAACCAACTCGCGCAGGAACTCGACCGCTTCATCGACCTCGGTGATGCGACCTTGGGCGGAAAACTTCGCGGCGACGTTTCCTGGCAACGGGACCGCTCAAGGGACGTTGCAGCGCGAGGCGAATTGCGATTGGAGAACCTCTCCGTTGCCTTGGGACAGGGCCGTCCCTGGAGCGAACAGCTTCTGGTGCTGACGCTCGATGCGCAAGCGGTTGCCGCAGGCGCGGCGATCGAGCGAATCGAGCGTTTGCAAATCGAGATGACGAGCGGCAACGATCGCATGGTCGCCCAGTTACTGGAACCGGTCGCGCCCGTATCGAAGGACAGCACGTTTCCAATC
>JBJOLO010000806.1:0-7867 GCA_046045565.1 Planctomycetota bacterium
AATTTCTCGATCTATGTCGGGGCCCACACGTGCCGAGTGCTAAGGCGATCGGAGCGTTCAAACTTCTATCGATCGCGGGAGCGTACTGGAAAGGCGATTCGGAGCGAGAGCAGTTGCAGCGGCTTTACGGCACCGCGTTTTTCTCACAGGAAGACCTCGACGCCCACCTGGCGAAGGTTGAAGAAGCGAAGAAGCGCGACCATCGCACGCTTGGTAAACAGTTGCAGCTGTTCAGCGTGGAGCCGAAGGTAGGCCAGGGCTTGGTGCTGTGGCAACCGAAAGGTGCGATCATTCGGGGATTGCTCGAGAATTTTGTCCGCGAGGAACTCAAGCGACGCAATTATCTCCCGGTCTACTCGCCCAACATCGGCCGTGTGGAGTTGTATCAGACCAGCGGACATTTCCCGTACTATCGCGAGTCGCAGTTTCCGCCGATTTTCGATCATGATGCGGGGCAGGTGGTCGACGCCTTGCAGCGCGGCCTGACAGAGGAACGATTTTCGTCGGCGCAGGAACGCACGCTGATTGAAGCGGCACGGGTGCTCGGCGCGGACCTCAAGCATTACGACCCCAACGCCTCGTTGGAATCCAAACTGGCGGTGCTCGAGCGATGGGCGGGCAAACACGAGCGGTACTTGCTCAAGCCGATGAATTGCCCGCACCACGTGATGATTTATCAGTCGCTGCCGCGCAGCTATCGCGAGTTGCCGCTGCGCCTTGCCGAATTCGGCACGGTCTATCGCTATGAGAAATCGGGCCAATTGAACGGGATGACGCGGGTACGGGGCTTCACGCAGGACGACGCGCATATTTTCTGCACCGATGCCCAGGTGGAAGAAGAGTTCCGCGGGTGCATCGACATGACCAAATACGTGCTGAAGTCGCTGGGTTTGGAGAATTACCGCGTGCGACTCGGGTTCCGCGATCCCGCGAGCGACAAGTATGTGGGCAGCAACGAGCAGTGGGAGCAGGCTCAAGGCTCGTTAGTGACCGTCTGTCGCAACCTGGGAATGGAGTTCACTCAGGAGCCCGGTGAAGCGGCCTTTTACGGACCCAAAGCCGACTTCGTGGTCACCGATTGTATCGGTCGCGAATGGCAACTGGGCACCGTGCAGCTTGATTACAACCTGCCGAGCGAAAGTCGGTTCGGGCTGGAATTTGTCGGTGCCGACAATCGCAATCACCGGCCGGTGATGATTCATCGCGCGCCCTTGGGATCCATGGAGCGGTTTGTCGGCGTGTTGATTGAACATTTCGCCGGGGCATTTCCGTTGTGGTTGGCTCCGGAGCAGGTCCGCGTACTCACGGTCAGCGAGAAGTCGGAGGAGTATGGCCGTCGAGTTGAGGCCCGTCTAAGGGACGCCGGCCTGCGGGTCACGAGCGATTACCGGTCCGAGAAACTCGGCAGCAAGGTTCGCGACGCACAGTTGGAGCTGACGCCCTACATGTTCGTCGTGGGGCCGAGGGACGCCGAAGCGGAAACGGTGTCGGTGCGAGACCGCATCGCAGGCGACTTGGGCGCCATGAAGGTCGAAGAGGCGGTCGCAAAACTGCTCGACGAAGTGGCACAGCGGACGGTCCGTCGCACCTTCAGCGGGGACGCAGGATTAGGCGGCCGCGGAGCCGCATATGTATACTAAACAACTGCGGTTTTCGACCAGGCACCGTTGACGCTAGCGATTCCATGGAAAATACTTTTGGGATGCGATTTTTAAACCAGGTATAAGGAGCACAACAATCAGCGATCGTGATCAGACTCGGGTCAACGAACAGATTCGTATCTCGCCAGTACGCGTAATTTCGGCGACAGGCGAGCAATTAGGGATATTGCCTACAGCGGAGGCGATTGCGCGTGCTCGCGAGCAGGCACTCGACTTGGTAGAGGTTGCGTCCACGGAGCGCCCTCCCGTCTGCCGCATCATGGACTTCGGCAAGTTCAAGTACGAGAAGCGAAAAAAGTCCCACCATCACACGCATCAAACCAAGCTCAAGGAAATCCGGTTGCGTCCGAAAACGGGCGATCATGACATCGAGTTCAAGATCAAGCAAGCGGTTGGTTTTCTGCAGCACAAGGACAAGGTGCAAGTCTCGGTCGTCTTTAAGGGACGCGAGAACGCTCACATTGACGAAGGCGAGCGCGTAATGCAGTCGGTGATTCAGAAGTTGCTCGAACACGGCAAGATTGAGTCGCCACCATCGAAGCAAGGAAGCAAGATCCTCTGCACGATCGCACCGAAGTAACACGATCGCACCGAAGTAAACTTACGAGCGGACGGAAGATGGAGTCCGCTTCGCCACCGCGTATCGACATGCGACATGGAACATGTTTCCAGCGCATTGCGTCTCTTCGACAAACCAACCTGCCCGAACCCATTCGTCGTATCGATGGTCCACGAGGTTTTCGCCATGAAAGTCGGTAAGCCTCATGACATACAGTAAGCTTCGATTCGAGCGAGCGCCGACGTCGCGTCGCGAGTTTCTTGAGGGGCTGGGCGTAGCGACGACGGTCGGACTTGCTCACGGCTTGGCCTGCAAAGCGGTGCAAGCGGACGAGGGAGGCAAAAGACTTTCCATCGCGTGGGACAAGAACTTCCTCAGCATCCGCGGCGACTTCGCGGGCAAAGAACTTCGGATTCACTATCTGGAAGCCTACTGCCGGCCCGGTTCCACCGATCGTGATTGGTCGCAGACGGTCATCGGTCACGAGACGCAATTGATCTCGGCCAGCGAAGACAAGTCGGTCATTAAATTGGAGGACCGGCTGAAAGACGGCGTAATCGTGATGCACACGATTACAGCGGGTGCCGACGAAATCGATTCTCAATTAGTTGCTCACAACCCGACGGCTCAACCTTCTTTCGCACACTGGGCTCAGCCCTGCATCCGGGTGGACAAGTTCACGGGGTGCGAAGCGGACGATTCTCGAGCACTGGTGCCGAAGTACGCGCGTCAATGTTTCTTGTTTGTGGACGGCGCGCTGGCGCGGATGCCAACAATGCCCTGGGCGGAGAAGGCCCGCTACACGCCCGGTCAGGTTTACTGCCCCAAGCACGTGGATCGCGACGATGTGAATCCGCGTCCGCTCAGCAAACTGATTCCTTCGAACGGATTGTGCGGCTGTTTTTCCGCGGACAACAAGCAGATCATGGCGGTTGCGTGGGAACCGTACCAGGAAATTTTTCAGGGGGTGGCAACCTGCATCCACAGCGACTTTCGTCTGGGCGGATTGAAACCGCAGGAGACGAGGCACATTCGTGGCAAGCTGTACATCGTGGACGCAGACGTGGCGGGGCTCTTGAAGCGGTATGAGAGCGACTTCCCCGAACACCTCGCGAAGTAGTGGTAGCGGCGGGCTGAGTGTTGCCCCGCATCGCATCGCATCGCATCGCTCGCCGGGCTGAATGCTTCTGCGCGGCACAGCATGTCATCGTGATCTGGTTGCTGCGGATTACCAGATCAGGCTCAGCAATAGCAGAGCGGCCATGACGATGCCGCAACCGAACTTCGAAACGGTCCCGGCGATGCGGCCAAAGAAGGCGGCAATACCGACGGGCAGGCTTTGCCCCGTGGACCGGCCTAAGGTACGCTCCCCGGAGTACGCACCGGCGAAGGCGCCGAGACTTGCGAACAAAACGGCACCGATGATGGGACCGACGAGCGGGATCGGGATGGGAATCCAGAGTCCGGCGAAACCACCGAGCAGGGAGCCGGCAAGGGCAGCGGAGATGGCGCGACGGCTTCCGCCCGCTTTCGCCACGCCCCAGGCTCCCGCGGCAAATTCACAGGCCTCGCCGAGCAAGCCAAAAAAAAGGACTGCAGCCAGCAGGTACCAACTGACAGCGAGTCGCGAGTCTTCGGCCGCGAGCATTTTCTGAAGCAGGGCGGTCAGCACGATCAGCCAATTGCCCGGCAAACCGACAAGCGTCATGCTCAAGCCGGCAAGAATCGCCAGCACGACGAGCACGATCGTAAGGATAGTCAGCCACATTCTTCGACTCGCGTAGGCCGCTGTGCCTCAAAACGGGTATCATGTTCGCGGCTGCCATTCATTGTAGGTCCGTTGAGGAAAAGGGACAGGCATGATTCCGCTGCGAGACGACATTCCGTCACGGCGCCTGCCGTTGATGAATTACGCGATCATCGCGTTCACGAGCGTGGTTTTCCTGCTGCAGTTGGGGCTTGCCCGCGACCCGGACCGCAAGGTCGAGGAGAAATTCGGCATGATTCCGCTGCGGGTGATGCATCCGCATCAAAAGATGACCGCCACGGAATTGGTGCAGATTCGCGGCAGAGTATATGAACGCGAGCGCGAAATTGTGGCCTCGCCGATCCCAAATTGGCTGACGCTGCTGACCTGTATTTTCCTCCATGGCGGCTGGCTGCACTTTCTCGGCAACATGTGGTTTCTGTTCATTTTCGGCGACAATGTGGAGGACCGGCTCGGGCGCGCGTTGTATTTGTTTTTTTATTTGATCAGCGGTGTCGCGGCCAGTTTTGTGCACTTGATCACGAATACGGGTAGCGGCGTGCCGACAGTCGGGGCCAGTGGAGCGATCGCCGGGGTGATGGGCGCCTATTTCGTGCTTTTCCCTCACGCACGCGTGCTTTCAATCGTTCCGCTATTTGTGTTCGTTCAGGTCGTGAACCTGCCGGCGTCGCTGTTCTTGGGGATCTGGTTCGTCATTCAGTTTTTCCAGGGCACGCTGGCCATCACCTCAAGTGAAACCGGCGGCGTGGCTTGGTGGGCCCACATCGGCGGCTTCGCCGTCGGGTTTCTGGTGGGGTGGTTATTCAAACAGCGCCCGGAGGACGAAAGCCCGCGAACGGCGTACCGGCAGTCATCCCACACCATGGATTGGGACGAGTTCTAGACCGGCGAGGCTGGAACGAACCGCAAGCAAAGAGTCGACCTGGAACCGCCCTAAGTGCATAGCCAGCACAAGCACAGCACCATCTTCCCTGCACTGCGATTCTATTTCTTGGAGCATCGGGAGATCGGCCATTGCTCCGCCGTCACACTCCTTTGTGAGCGACCTCCGCAAAAAAAACCTTCTACCTCCACGTGGGGCTCATCGGTTGCGATGGAATGACCTTGCTCACGGGATCCGAAGTAGCGTCCGGCATGCGAAATAGACCTCAGCGCCTACCGAACCATGCCCAGCTTGGATCCTGGCACGCGAATCGGTACAAATAACCGGGGCGCATCGCGTTTTATCTTCGTGCTAACCAAACTGAGTGCCGCGAAACAAAAAAAGCCCGCAGCGGATGCTGCGGGCTTTTGGTTGTTAAAAATCCTGGCGAGACCTACTTTCGCACCTTCAAGCACTATCATCGGCTCGGAAAGCTTAACTTCTGTGTTCGGGATGGGAACAGGTGTGACCTTTCCGATATAGTCACCAGGAAAGGACTCGTGAAGCGATAAAACTTCACGAGCCAGGTTGTAGTGGTAAATGGCATCTTCATGCGTTGTGATCAGCGTGCGACCTTCGTCAGACCTCTGCAAGATCTGGACTATTACCGATGATCGTCGTTTTGAGCGAACACATGACTCCGAGTTAGCCCACAGCGTTATACTGATACCGCCACCGGCATCACGCTGTGTCAAGAGTCTTGAATATAAGTGGCCAAGCTTTCGTCCATTAGTACCGGTTAGCTGAACACATTACTGTGCTTACACATCCGGCCTATCAACCAGGTAGTCTTCCTGGGGACTTTCGAGCTATTGCTCTTACGAAACCTAATCTTAGGGCGGGCTTCACGCTTAGATGCTTTCAGCGTTTATCCGTTCCGTAGTTAGCTATCCAGCCATGCCACTAGCGTGACAACTGGGAAACCAGAGCTACGTCCTTCCAAATCCTCTCGTACTAAAGAAGAATCCCCTCAAGTTTCGTACGCCCACGGCAGATAGGGACCGACCTGTCTCACGACGGTCTGAACCCAGCTCACGTACCACTTTCATTGGCGAACAGCCAAACCCTTGGGAGCTTCTTCACCCCCAGGATGTGATGAGCCGACATCGAGGTGCCAAACCGCCACGCCGCTATGGACGCTCGGTGGCGATAAGCCTGTTATCCCCAGAGTACCTTTTATCTGATGAGCGATGACCCTTCCATACGGAATCACCGGATCACTAGGACCTGCTTTCGCATCTGCTCGACTTATAAGTCTCGCAGTTAAGCACCCTTCTACCCTTGCGCTCAATGCCTGATTGCCAACCAGGCTGAGGGTACCTTTGCACTCCTCCGTTACCTTTTTGGAGGAGACCGCCCCAGTCAAACTGCCCAACTGACAATGTCCTCCGCCCGGATTCACGGGCCGGAGTTAGAACTAAAGCACATTCAGGGTGGTATTTCAACGTTGGCTCCATGATAGCTGGCGCTACCACTTCACAGCCTCCCACCTATCCTACACAAAACGTACCTCAGACCAATATCAGCCTACAGTAAAGGTTCATGGGGTCTTTCCGTCTAACCGCGGGTACGTGGCATCTTCACCACGGCTACAATTTCACCGGGTCGGTGGTTGAGACAGTGCTCCAGTCGTTACGCCATTCATGCAGGTCGGAACTTACCCGACAAGGAACTTCGCTACCTTAGGACCGTCATAGTTACGGCCGCCGTTTACCGGGGCTTCGGTCGCGAGCTTCGCTTTCGCTAACCCTCTTCCTTAACCTACCGGCACCGGGCAGGCGTCAGACTCTATACATCCTCTTGCGAGTTAGCAGAGTCCTGTGTTTTTGATAAACAGTCGCTAGAGCCGATTTACTGTGGCCTCCATTTGCTTGAACAATCGGAGGCACCCCTTATCGCGAACTTACGGGGTCAATTTGCAGAGTTCCTTAACCACCGTTCTCCCGAGCGCCTGAGACTACTCGTCTCGCCTACCTGTGTCAGTTTTAGTACGGTCACGAAGATTTTGACCCTTAGAAGATTTTCTTGGACGTCCTTCAGATGACTTCGAGAACGTAGATGCTCTCGGCCCGGTCCCTTGGCTTACGGGGCGGATTTACCTATCCCCCACCTCAGAACAAGGCACGGACATTTCTAGTCGTACCGCTCACCATTCAGACGCCGTCCCTCCATCGGTTCACCTTCATGGCGCAGGAATGTTGACCTGCTATCCATCGTCTACGCCTTTCGGCCTCGACTAAGGTACCGGCTAACCCTGGGCGGATTTACCTTCCCCAGGAAACCTTAGGCTTTCGGCGAGCAGGATTCTCACCTGCTTTATCGTCTACTCATTCCGGCATAATCACCTGTACACCCCAACACCGCTCCTTACGGTACGGCTCGTATCTGATGTACAGCGCTCTCCTACCGCTTCGTCGATCCGAAGATCAACGAAACCCATCGCTTCGGCATGATGCTTACTCCCGGTCATTATTGGCGCAGAATTGCTCGACCAGTAAGCTGTTACGCACTTTTTAAATGGTGGCTGCTTCTAAGCCAACATCCTGGCTGTCTCAGCAATTCAACTTCCTTTGTGACTGAGCATCATTTAGGGGCCTTAGCGGATGGTCTGGGTTGTTTCCCTCTCGACCGCGAAGCTTATCCCTCGCGGTCTGTCTCCCGAGATAATCGTTTCGGTATTCGGAGTTTGGTTCGGCTAGGCAACCTGGAAGGGCCCCTATGCCAATTCAGTCTCTCTACCCCCAAAACGTAGTGGCTCGAGGCTATACCTCAATATATTTCGGAGAGAACCAGCTATCTCTGCGTTTGATTAGACTTTCACTCCTCCCCACAAGTCATCCCCTCGGTTTTCAACCCAAGTGGGTTCGGTCCTCCACGCAGTATAACCCGCGCTTCAACCTGCTCATGGGTAGATCACGCAGTTTCGGGTCTACCACCAGCAACATAGTCGCCCTATT
>JBJOLO010000063.1:0-6030 GCA_046045565.1 Planctomycetota bacterium
TGGCGCCGGAGAAATCGCTGCGGCGCGTGTGCTTGGGCGTAACCGTGAGTTTCTGCCCTGCAACAACCGTCAGAAAGTCCGAAGTCGACGGAGCCAATGTGAGCGGTGCTTTTTCATGTCCGCTGACTGAAACCGGTACGTCCTCCATCAAACGCGGACTGGGGATCTCGCTCCATGAATCAGGGATAGGCCACGCCACAGAGGCGAGATGGCAGGGACGAGTTACCGACTTGCCGTCGACTTGCCCGTGACCGAGGAACCTCGCGTTTGCGAAGGCGCGAGGCGCGTTTTCGTCGGCGCTGACCAGCATCAGGCCCCGCGACTGTCCGGACGGAATCTTTAAGCCGTGGGCAGAGACGCCCTCGGGCAAGCCTTCCATCGATAACTCAATGTCACCGTCGAACCCGTCGCGGCGAAAGGCAATCACTTCCAAGGCCATAGTGGTTCCCCCTCGCAGCGCCAGGGGTTTGGACAGCGCATTGCGGTCGCCGTTGCGAAGTTCCATGTGCAGAGGCCAGGCTACTAACGCAAAATCCGGTGTCGTCTTGCGGATCACCAAGCGATAGAGGTTGCGCGGATCGCTCCGGGTTCCGCCGAATAGATCGGTTAATTGCAGCCGATAACGTCCGTCCGTTTTGATTTCCAGTTTTCCGAGGAAGTCCGAGGTGCCGGCGTTGTACGGCGGACCGTCATACGCGTACCCGTTGCTCGAGACCTTCACCGGGCTGGGAATGTCGCTAAGCTCCGTGACGTCGGTGATCTTTTCGGCATCGCCTTCACGGGTCACGAACTGAACGGTCACGGTGGGATCGGTCGGTACGCCTAATCGCTCGGAACCAATCTCAATCCACCAGACCTCACCCTGCTTCGCTTCGAATTCGAAAACGTCCACATCGGCTGCGGGATAGAAACTGCCCGCGATGTCACAAGGCAGAGTGATTCGTTGAGCCTTGGTGGCTTCGTTGTTGGGTTCGAGTTCCGCAACCGCTGCCTGTTCAGGCAGGCCAATCGGAGGCCACGAGAACCCATTCACCTGACGCGTCGATGGCTGACGTACGATCGGTGCACCGGGCGACAATTCGGTGAGTGCGAGTCGATAGTAGTAGGCCGGCCCGCCTTTGAAGGTTAACTCGTGCAACTTGATCACATAGCGGCCATCGGCAGGCGCCGTAAAGTCGACCACGCCGCCTCGACGCTCCACCTGCAGATCGCGTCCGAGTGCATCGGCAACGATGACGACTGCGTCGAGTTTCGAATCAATCCCGCGCGTGGCGCAATCGACCAGCAATCGCTGCCCTTTGCGAGCTTCAAACGAGTAGTAATCCACCGCCCGCGCCGACATCGCTGCATTGCAGACAACATTCACAGGCATTTCCATGGCCGTTGCCAACGACGTATTCGGCTTGCTGACGGAAAGCTCGGGGAGTGTCCCGACCGCGAATGCCCGGGACGAGGAGATTCCCAGCCGGGTCATGACGCGAGACTCATACAATCCGGGCGGACAATCGGCCGGGATGGTAACGAGGTAACGGTTCGCCTCGGGTTTGCCTTCCGCGTTCATCTTGCGTGCGGCCGTGATGCGCGGATCGGAGAAAACCAACTGGTCCGCTTCGTCGATATGTTCGCCGCTAATCGTCAGTTCGACTTGCGTACCCGCTTTGCCACCCATGGGCGAGGTCGTCAGCAAGCGTGGCAAGGGCAGACCGACAGATTGTGCCTGCAACACGTTTGGCAGAAGCAGGGTCGGCAGGAGCGAGGTCGCTACGGCCGCGATCAACAACCGTATCGGCACAAGGTTCGCCTCAAAACGCAATCGACTGCGCATTCCACGTGTCGGTATTCGAGGGGCCATGCTCGGGCTGCAAACCATAGACGCTTTGCCTTTTCTGATGGACAGGAACTGCAGGTCAAACGGTTAACGGTTAGTGGTTGAACAAGAACTCTTTCGTATTCATCAGTGCCCAGACGAGATCCTGGAAGTTCTCGCGAAGGGCTTGTTCTGCCGCGACGGGTTTGCTGTCGGCTCCGAGCACGGGTTCGGCGAGATATGCGGTGGCCGACTTGAGCTCGTCGGGTCGGGGCGGACGGGCGAAGGCGGCGAGATAAAGTTCCCGGATTCGCTCTTCGATTGGTCGGGGATCCTTGCTCAATCGTTCAGCGCGGCCGGCTGCGTGAGCCAGCTTGGTTTTGATGTCGGGTGCGTTGATCAGGTGCAGGCTTTGGGCGAGGCTCGACGACTGCACCCGCTCGCATTCGCAAACGCTTTCGCCCTCAGGCCGGCCAAACACACGTAGGAAGGGCACGGCCGTGTTGAAGCTGTTGTCGGGCAAAGCGACCGCGCGCGTGCCGGGCGGGAGATTCGCGAAGTCGGTGGTCGTTCCTGCGAGTTGATCGATCGAATCGAGCAGCACCTCGGCCTGCATCCGGCGGGGATAGTAGCGAGAGTAGTTTTGCCGGTCGGTGACATTGTGCTCGTTCGGGATCTCGCTGAGTTGATAGGTTTGCGAGTTGGCAATCACACGCACCAGTTCCTTCAGATCGAACCGGCTGGCGATGAAGTGCTGTTCCAGGGCATGGAGCAATTGCGGGTTCGTGGGCGGATTCGTATCGCGGATATCGTCTTCCGGCTCGATCAATCCGCGCTGAAAGAAATGTTTCCAGTAGCGATTCACTAGTGCCTTGGCGAAGAACGGATTCTTCGGGCCGCTCATCCAGTCCGCCAGTTTCAAACGCGGATCCGCATCTGCGGCAATCGGCGGAATGGCATCGCCCAGCGCCGCCGGCTTCAGCGCGACTCCGGTTTTCATGTTGTTCGCAGTGGCAATTCCCCGTTTATGGAAGATCAGGTCTTCGCCTCGTGTGGATGACGGCTTGCGGCCGACCTGGCTGAAGAATGCGGCGAACGAGTAATAGTCGTCCTGACTCCATCGCTCGAATGGATGATGGTGGCATTGAGCGCATTGCATGCGGACGCCGAGGAACAACTGCGCGACGTCTTCGAGTTGCTGCTTCGGCTCTTTCACTCGCTTGTACCAGGCAACCGGCGGATTCCCGATCACGGTTCCGGTTGCGGCCAGAAGTTCGCGAACGAATTGATCGTACGGTTTGTTGGCGAGCAAGCTGTCACGGACCCAGGCGTGAAAAGCGAAGTTGGACACGATATCGCTGCTGTCGTCGCGTCGATTCTTCAGCAAAGCCGTCCACTTACTCGCAAAGAAATCGGCATAGTCGGTACTGCGAAGTAAGTCGTCGATCACACGCTCGCGCTTATTCGGTTCGGTGCTGGCGAGGAACGCAGTTGCTTCTTCGAGGGAGGGAAGTCGGCCGCCGATGTCGAGCGTCACTCGTCGTAAGAAGGTTGCGTCATCGCATGGCGCCGAAGGCGGAATACCGAGTGCCCGCAAATTGGCGAAGACCTGCTCGTCGATGAAATTGCGCGAAGCAGGGAGCGATTCGACCGGCGCGCCAAGCGGTACCGACGCACTGAACACGGCCACCTTTCCTTGAAATCGCACCATCATCGCGACGTTGCCGGATAGTTCGCCGATGGTGACCATGCCCTGCGCATCGACTTCCGCCAACGCGGAGTCGTTCGACTCGAAGAGGGCGAGCGATGTCACATCGCGAGTGGTACCGTCGGCGTAGCGAGCGACGGCCTTCAACTGTTGGCGGCTGCCTCGCGGGGCAATTCCGCGTGACGGATCGACAGAGAACTCGACAAGTTTCGGCGCGGTCGCGAGATCGTCGGGAGCACCCTGCGCGATCCAGGTGCGCAGCAAGGCAAACTCGGACGAATCCTCCCGCAATCGACTGCCACCGCCATGCGGCAACAGGCCGGCCGCTTTTCGCAACAGCAGGCTGCGCTCCGGTGCTGCTGGAAAGATGCGACGTCCACGCCCTTCGCGCACCAAATGCTCGTAGTCTTCCTGCGGCTCAAAGCCAAGCAACGAAAGCTGAAAACCGTTCTGCCCTCCGCCCGCTTTGGCGTGGCACACTCCCTGATTGCACCCCGCTTTGGTCAGGACCGGCACAATGTCGTTGACAAAACTAATCGAACTGCCGCTACCGCCCCTGCCCTCCGCAGGACTTTTCGCTTGGATCGTCGCAGCCACGAAGACCGTCACCGCCAGCGTGACCGCAAACCCGACGCGGTTCGCCCTCGCTGCGATCGACTCGCGAGGAATCGATTCCATCCCTTCATCAGCCAAGTGGCCAGCCAAACGGATTACGCCCAAGGCCGTCGATTCGCGTCGTGGTGTGATCAGCGAGGAAGGCAGCGAGGAAGGCATCATAGAACTGCTTCGCGGGATCAAGGCGGGAGGTTTGTGGAGCCGACCCCGGAAGGCGCGACTCTCCTTATATCATATGGTATCACACAGTCTGATCGAACCCAACCACAAAGTAGCCGTCACCAAAGCCGCCGTAACGCTTCGCGTGCCGACCGCCCTGCCGAGGATGTCGTCATGACGATTCCAAGCGACTTCATTCGGGAAGCCAGCACGCGAACATTGCGATGGATTCAGGAATCACACGAGCGAGCACCAAACCAATGAAAAAGATGATCAAGTATTTCTGCCACGCGATCGTAGTGGTCTTGATGGGGTTCGGTTCGGCATCAGCCGAAACGAAGCCGGTTCGCGTTTTTATTCTGGCGGGCCAATCGAACATGGAGGGCAACGGGTGGATCGCGTCGGAAGCAAATCGCAATGGCGGCAAAGGGTCGCTCGAGTTTCTCGTGAAGGATCCGGTAACCGCCCCGCGTTTTGCGCATTTGGTTGACGCGTCCGGCGCATGGCGCACGCGCGACGACGTGTGGATCTCGTATCTGCAGCGCAAAGGGCCGCTCACCATCGGTTACGGCGCGAACGAAAAAGTGATCGGCCCGGAACTCGGTTTCGGCTGGGTGATGGGCGACACCTTTGAGGAGCCGGTGTTGCTGATCAAATGCGCATGGGGAGGCAAGAGTCTGGCGATCGATTTCCGTCCACCCGGTGCGGGCAAGCCGACGTATTCCTTGGGAGAAAAAGGCGATGCCGCGTTGGCCGAAGATCCGACGATGCTGGGCAAGTACTATCGGGAAATCGTCGCGTTGACGAAGGCGGCGCTCGAGCAGATCAAGGAACTGGTGCCAGGTAGTGACGGGCGCTATGTACTTTCCGGATTCGGTTGGCATCAGGGATGGAACGACCGCATCAACGACAAGTTTAATGCCGAATACGAAAGCAATATGGTGCATTTCATCCGCGACATGCGAAAGGAACTCAACGCGCCATCGTTACCGTTTGTCATTGCCGAGACGGGCATGAACGGACCGGAAGAGAACCATCCGAGGGCCTTATCGTTGATGAAGGCCCAGGCCGCCGTTGCGGAGCATCCGGAGTTCAAGGGCAATGTCGCGTTTGTCGGAACGAAGGCATTCTGGCGGGCAAAGGAGGAATCTCCGAGCGGACAGGGATACCACTGGAACTCGAATGCCGAGACGTATTACTTGATCGGCCACTCGATGGGCGAAGCGATGAAGGGGCTGGTGAAGACTGGAAGCGGGCCGGTTCGCAGTGCAGTTCAAAAAGGGGAGATGTCGGGATACTTGCTGGTTCCGAACGAGCGCGTGCCGGAATCCTACAACGCGGGCTTTTCGATGTACGTCGCGGCTTGGCCGCTGCTCAAGTCGTATCCCGGTTCGCGTTTTCAATCCGGACTGTTCGGCACTTGGATGTTCGCGCAATTTGAGGGCAAGGCTCCGGAGAAACTCTATTCCGACATTGAAGGCGGGCTTGGTTGGTGGAGGGATACGCGATTTGCGACGGAGACGCCGAAGTTCATCATGGGGGGCGTGGCACCGAACTTCATCGAATGGGCGAACGGTCCCGGTGCGGGGAAGGGCCGCGATTGGGACAAGCCGGCGGGAAAGTATGCCGTGGCGCAACTCAGCCCCTGGGTACTCTGGCCACCCGATGGTTTGAATTTGAAGCAAGGAACCTGCGGTGAACTGTTTGGGTATGGATACCTGCCTTTGCCTCTTACCGATCC
>JBJOLO010000083.1:0-5735 GCA_046045565.1 Planctomycetota bacterium
CGGACAGCGCCGAACCACCCGCGGCAAGTCAGTCGTTTCTGGAACGCGTTGCCGCGAGTTTCGAAGCGAACCTGCTTCGAGAACGTCGCTACCTGTTGATCCTGGACGGACTCAAGACCACCGTCATCATCAGCCTACTCTCGACACTATTCGGGTCATTGCTTGGTGCAGTGACCTGTTTTATGCGAATGTCGCCGCTGCCGATCCTGAATCTGCCGGCAAGAATCTACATCGCGGTACTGCGAGGGACCCCCGTGCTGGTCGTCCTCATGCTGGTCTTTTACGTGGTCTTCGCATCCGTGGATATCAACCCTGTGCTGGCGGCCGTGCTGGCGTTCGGCATGAACTTCGCCGCCTATATCGCCGAAGTGTTTCGCACCGGAATCGAGGGCGTTGACCAAGGCCAGACCGAAGCCGGCCTGGCGATGGGGTTCTCCCGTATCGCCACGTTCCGTTACGTGGTGTTGCCGCAAATGCTGCGAAGGATTCTGCCGATTTACAAAGGCGAGTTCATCTCGCTGGTAAAAATGACCTCTATTGTCGGCTACATCGCGGTACAGGATCTGACCAAGGCCAGCGATATCATTCGCAGTCGGACGTTCGATGCTTTTTTCCCGTTGATCTTTGTCGCCTTCCTGTACTTCATCATTTCCGGGCTCTTCATCCGCTTGATTGACTATGTCGAGTTCCGCATCGACCCGAAACTGCGTCGGGACTATCGTCGGCGTCGACAGCAATCTGCTGCTGCTTCACTTGCGGCGGACGGGGAGGTCCAGCCATGATTCGCGTCGAGCATCTTTCGAAGCATTACGGCAGCCTGAAAGTCTTGGACGACATCAGCACCGAGATCCGGCAGGGCGAGGTGATCTCGATCATCGGACCTTCGGGGACAGGAAAGAGCACCTTCCTGCGGTGTTTGAATCTACTCGAGCAACCCACGAGCGGCTCGATTTGGATCGATGGCGTCAACCTGCTTGACAAGCACACCGACGTGCCGAAATTGCGACAGAAGATGAACATGGTCTTTCAGTCTTTCAATTTATTTTCGCATCTCCCGGTCATCGAGAACCTGACGCTCGGGCCGATTCGACTGCGTGGCGTTTCCCGAGCCGATGCGGAACGAAAGGCTGTCGATCTGCTCCGCTTGGTCGGACTGGCCGAGAAAGTCGATAGCTTTCCCGACGAACTCTCTGGAGGCCAGAAACAGCGAGTGGCGATTGCACGCTGCCTCGCGATGGAACCGGAGGTGATCCTTTTCGACGAACCCACGTCGGCACTCGACCCGACCATGGTAGGCGAAGTCCTGCCGGTCATTCGCCGGTTGGCTCGGGAAGGGATGACGATGGCGATCGTCACCCACGAAATGGATTTTGCGCGAGACGTAGCCAACCGCGTTTTCTACATGGATGAAGGCGGGATCTATGAGCAGGGCCCACCGGATCAGATTTTTGAACATCCGGTTCGGGAGAAAACACGCGCGTTCATCAAACGGATCCGCTGCTACAGTCATCGCATCACTTCGCCGGACTACGACCTGTATGCACTGAACGCCGAGGTGGCAGCGTTTTGTGAGAAACACGTGGTGCCGAGACAGGCAAGGGACAACGTTGTGCTGGCCATCGAGGAAACGCTACAACTCTACAACCCCCTCCTGAAAACCACGCCGCTCGACCTGTCGATCGGCTATTCGGAAAAGACGCAGAATATCGAGTTGATTTGGGAATCGGATGGGGAACCCGCGAATCCGCTCGAGAACGACCAGTTGCCCGACGAGTTCGGCGTGAACATAATCCACGGCCTGGTTGAGAATGTGGATTATCAGCGAACCGGCAATCGCAACCGGCTCTTGATGCGAATGCGCAAGGCCTAGCCAACTTATTGAAGATCATCATCGCAGCGAATTCACCATAGGGAGATGTTACTCGTGGAATGCCAAGTGACCAAAGAATCGGGCATCGACGTATTAACGCTAACGGGCCGCATGGATGCCGTGACGTCGCCAACGTTTGAGAAGTGTGTTCGCGATCTAGCCGAAGGCGGCGTAACGCGATTAATCGTGAACCTGGAGAAACTCGAATACATTAGTAGTGCCGGCCTTCGCGTTTTTATCGTCGCAGGGAAGCTACTCGATTCCAAAGGCGGAGCAATGCGATTTGCCGCGCCGCAGGGGCTCGTAAAATCCGTCTTTCAGGTCTCGAATTTTGCGTCGCTGTTCACGATCTCGGACTCCGTCGCCGCCGCCACCGCT
Source organism: Planctomycetota bacterium (assembly GCA_046045565.1). GTDB lineage: Bacteria > Planctomycetota > Planctomycetia > Pirellulales > Pirellulaceae > VGZA01. The sequence continues at coordinate 2,249 of JBJOLO010000083.1, forward strand.
ACCATGACCTGATCGCACGTTGCAAAACGGGGCCTCGATTCAGGATGTACAGCCCTTTGAGGGGTTGTGTTATCTCGGCGTTGCCCCAGCGCGGCGCTTTGCTGCTAAGCCGCGAAGCTCTGCCCCGAGCTGTTTTGTGAATGCCCCTGCGGGGTGTCAAGGACGGAGAACCCTAGCGAATCGTCTTGTCCGAAATACTGTAAAACTTCTATACTTAGGCACTCGTACTGAAGCTGACCGGTCAACCGGAGGCGGGTGGCTCGGACAGCGTCTGCCCAGCGAACATCTGCCGTGGTCAGACACGGTCCTGCCTCGCGACGCCTCCGTTGCTCAGAGTCTCTCCCACACCAAGCAGATATCAAGGACGACGATCATGCCTCGCTGGTACTCAGACAATTCGCGTTCCATCGGCCAAACGCCACTGGTTAAGCTCAATCGCGTCACCGACGGCGCACAGGCAACGGTACTTGCCAAGATCGAAGGCCGAAATCCGGGTTACTCGGTGAAGTGTCGGCTTGGGGCGGCCATGATCTGGGACGCCGAGGAGCGCGGATTGCTCGGACCGGGGAAAGAACTGGTCGAGCCCACGAGCGGGAACACGGGCATCGCCCTGGCATTTGTGGCTGCCGCTCGCAATATTCCGTTGACGCTGACGATGCCGGAAACGATGAGTATCGAACGTCGCAAGCTGTTGGTGGCCTACGGTGCGAAACTGGTGCTGACCGAGGGTCCGCGAGGCATGAGCGGCGCGGTGTCGAAAGCGGAAGAGATTGCCGCGACCGATTCGAAATATGTGCTGTTGCAGCAATTCAAGAATCCAGCGAATCCGCGTATTCATGAACAGACGACCGGGCCCGAGATCTGGGACGACACCGAGGGCGCCATCGACATTTTTGTATCCGGCGTTGGCACGGGCGGAACGATTACGGGCGTGACCCGGTACATCAAGAACACTAAGGGGAAGAAGATCCTCAGCGTGGCGGTGGAACCGTCAGCGAGCCCCGTGCTGACGCAGCAGCGCGCCGGCGAGCCGCTCAAGCCGGGTCCGCACAAGATTCAGGGGATCGGAGCAGGATTCGTTCCTTCGGTGCTCGACATGTCGATCGTCGATGAGATCGCACAAGTGAGCAACGAAGAGGCGGTCGAATTCGCGAGAAGACTGGCACGCGAGGAAGGCATTCTCTGCGGTATCTCGTGCGGAGCAGCAGCTGCGGTGGCCATTCGCATTGCCAAGCGACCGGAAAGCAAAGGCAAGACGATCGTCGTCGTGCTGCCCGATTCCGGCGAACGCTACCTGAGCTCGATCCTGTTCGAAGGGATGTTCGACGCCGAAGGCCGAGCGAAGTAAGCGAAGCAGCTGGGACCGTAGTCATATCCGGAACGTCGTTCCGCTGATGCACACACGATCGCGGCACGCCTTGCGAATCCGATCTGGTTGCCGTTCAACGCTGGATACTGTGCAGATCAGTCTCTACGGTTCCCGGCAACCTGGTTTGCAAGTTACCCTACGTCCATGCTGTTCGATTCGAGACTCAAGGAGAGCGACCATGGCAACGTTTATTACGACGATTAAGTTTACGCAGCAGGGCATCCACGACATTGCGCACTCGACGAAGCGCGCCAATGCATTCAAGACCGAAGCCAAGAAACTGGGCGCGAAGGTCAAGGAAATCTACTGGACGCTCGGCGAACATGACGGCCTCCTGATCCTGGAAGCCCCCGACGAAGAAACGGCAACCGCCGCGGTCCTGCGGTTGGGCGCGACGGGCAACGTGCAGACATCAACCATACGCGCTTACACTGCATCCGAGATGGAAAAGATTCTGGCCAAAGTTGCATCGTCGTGAAGCCTTGTCGGGCCGAAGAGTCTTCACCACGAAGAACTCGAAGGATTACGAAGCAGAAGACGGAGACTCGTAAGGCGCGACCCGTCGGCCAGGATACACACAGCCGTTGTCACGGACCAAGTCCACCCTGACATGCGACTCGCCGACAAGGTATTGCGTAGAGTCCATTTCCGTAAAGAAACCGAATTGCAGGTAGGTGGTGTGTTGTCCCGAGGCAACTCGGCTTGATCGATTCCAGCTTCTGCTTCTCTCTCTTACCTTCGTGCTGTTCGTGCCCTTCGTGGTTCAAAACGAACTTCTGCCTGGCAGCGATTTTTCAGCCCGACGATGACTTCGATCGTTTCATGTTGCGCAAATCAAACTCGGGCGGTGGCGGACAATCGGGATTCACCCACTGCATGACGGCAGCCCAGCCCGCACTTTCTTCGTCATGCTGCAAATAGCCGTGGATCGGCTGCACAACCACCCAGCCATCTTTCAAGTGGATACTAAGAACCGGATCGAACATCTTGCCACCCACAACTGCATCGACATACTGCTGGATGTCCATGGCTGAGGCGAGCTTGCCATAGCCGGGCAAACGACTGGCTCCCACCAATCGCCAAAGACGTTCCTCTTGCACCAGCAACCGGGCTCTGTCGGTTAATGCGTGCGCCAGACCGTGATGTTGATGGTTGGGATGCACCATGATGTCAGCCCCGTAAAGCGTGGGGCCGTGGGGTTCATGATCGAGAAAGGTACCGCCCGCCGTAAGTACATCCCAAGGGTCATCAAGGTGAAAGTCGATCATGCGAAGGCGCAGCGTAAAATGAACGCCCGCCAACTCACCCGTCGTGTCATCGACTGCCACGAACTGGCCCTGGGGGAATACCCGACCGTGATCTTCAAGTTCTTCTCGGGTGTACGGCTTTTCTGTGGGGTAGACCCGTTTACAAATCTCGATCACGGCATCGTAATCCGAGGATTCGGCGGTTCGAAGTCGGTAATTGGATGGAAGCATGTATGCCCTCAGGCCTTCGCTGAAATGGGTTATTCGAAACGGTGCTCCTGTCCCAAGGGCAACATTGTGCGAGGCTGCTCCATGCCTTGGCCGAACGGAGCATCGGTTGCTTTCGTTCACTGCGGACATCGACGTGCCGGAACATAAACACCGGCCACAGGATAATTATCAAACCGAGACTCCGCCAGTTCCACGAAATTACGGTTTGCAATTTCAGCCCCAGCGACGAGACGTCAATTGAGTACCTCGATCGCGGCCAGGAAAGCAGATACGGTTACCCGTAGAATCCCACAAACGCGACGTTGCGTTACGCCTGCTTACGATACCCGAGACTTGTCTTGAGAAGTTTTGACACCCGCCGCCCGCCATTTTCCCACAGAGACACCTAGCCACAGAGGCACCTAGCCACAGGGACACCTAGCCACAGGGACACCTAGCCACAGGGACACCTTGCCACAGGGACACCATGGCTAAGGGACACAGCGTCTATTTGCGTTTTGGAAAACAGCCGCACTGGCCAGAGTCGCAAGATGATTCACCTTGCGATTTCAGCGAGAGTTAAGGGGAGTGGGCGGTACAGAACTCGAATCTGTGACCTCCACGATGTCAACGTGGCGCTCTAACCAACTGAGCTAACCGC
>JBJOLO010000096.1:0-6346 GCA_046045565.1 Planctomycetota bacterium
CCAGGCTGCCTATCTTTCCGAGCCCGGGTGGGTGTCTGCGGGGTATCGGCTCGGGCAGCTGAATTCCAAGACACACACGTTTTGGATGCGGTCGGCGCGGCTGGCGGATCAAACGTGTGTGTCTTGTATTGAGGCGGCGCTGGCCAGGCTGCCTATCTTTCCGAGCCCGGGTGGGTGTCTGCGGGGTATCGGCGCGGGCGGCTGAATTCCAAGACACGCACGATTTGGATGCGGTGGGAACGGTGCTCGGAAAACGGTCGCTCGATCTTTGGCCGTGTAACGCTCAGCGACGGCCGGTTGACGAAAGGTTGTATTACGTCGTTCGCACGGTGCGAATCTGACGCTGGCTATCGAAATCGGAAAAAGCTTTCGAGCGTTGTCTGGTGTAGCAGTCCTTCGTCATTCGTCACCTCGCCCTGCTCACCCATCGCGACCAATCCGCAGTCGGTGAATTGCGCTGTTGGCGGACTCGACAGGATCGAGCGGCAAGACATGGTAGGCACCGCTTCGCCAAGCATTGAATTGGTCCATGTAATGCGGGCTGCTTGGATCACCCGACTGACTTTGTCCTTCGACGGCGAGCAGCCTGTTATTGGCCAGGTCGGCGACAAGTCGGTACCCGGCACCGGTGTTCGCGATCCAGTCGGGGCCACTGCCGGTGTTGCAGACGGTGAGCATATCACCGTCGATCGGACCGCCGCCGTGATTTAATAATTGAGCAAGATCGCCGCGGCCCGCCAGCACGTGGATCAGCGGCACTTGATGGAGTCGTCCCCATTGCCACTGCGTCATGTCTTCTCCAAAGCGTTCGTGCAGTATCGAGATTGCATCGGCGAGGCTTTGGCGGATCACGGCGACGCGATCAATTTTTCCAAACCATCCATGTGGATCGCCTCGCAGTAGGCGTGCTGCCATGACGTCAACCTGCCGGGCAAGCAATTCTGCCGCTGCGCCTGAAAAACGAATTTCGGTGGCCGATCGCGTGAAGCAGGTAAAGAAGACATTGAAGATCGCGGCGGGGACGCTTTGCGCGTCGATGCGACCATCCCAGTCACGCAGTAATTGAACAGCCGCGCGAGTCTGCGGGGGCGGGTCGTCTTGGATTGCGTCAAGCAACGGACCGAGGCATTCGACTGCCCGCAGCGAAACGGTGTCGTATTGCATCTCACGAAAACGGTCGACATCAAAGCCGTGCGACTGTCCGGCTGTCTTGGCGTCCAGAGTCGACTCGATCATGTGGCGAATTCGAGCGGCACGATGCCCGCTGATCCACGTGCCGAACAGCGGGTAGGGGTAATCGTTGCCGGCTAAACGGTTATTAGCCGTTGCGAGCCAGCCTCGAGTTGGATTCACAGCATGTGGCATCGCCTCGAACGGTAGCAATCCGACCCATTGCTGCTGCGGATCCCAGCCTGCTCGATAGGCTCGCTCCGCAGTGCGCCGCAGCGGAATTCGTCCCGCGCTCTGCATGGCGATCTGACCCTCGACATCGGCGACAACCAAATTAAAAGTCGGTACATGCCACGGCCGGACGGCCTCGCGAAAGTCAGCGACCGACTGTGCGCGATTCATGGCGAGCAAGGCGGTCAGCCAACCTCCGTGGTAGGCTCCGAGCCACTTCAACGTTACCGGTCCCGTTTGGTTTGCCGGCGGAGGCAGGATTTCATCGACGACCGGACCATTTCGGGAAAAGCGAATTGTGCGCTCCAGGGACTCCGCGTCGCGAATGTGAATCGTCTCTCGAAGGCTTCCAGACGGTTCCCAGGAGCCATTGAATTCAAAGCAGTCTGGGTGTGCAGGATCGGTGCGTTCCTGGTACAAGTCCCGCTGGGAACAGATGTTGTTCGTGGCGCCCCAGGCAACGCGTTCGTTTCGGCCGAACATGATGGCTGGCATTCCGACATATGCCATCCCCGCGACGTTGTAGTCGCCTCCGCAAAGATGCGCTTCATACCAACATGACACCGCCTCGATCGCAATGTGCGGGTCACTTGCCACCATGGGGAATCCCGAGCGACAATGCGGACCGGCGACCACCCAATTGTTGCTGCCCGAGCCGTTGGGATCGCCCGTGGCCTGACCAAGCATTTCAACCGGCCGATCGCTCATCCCGTCCCACGGTCCACTTCCCAGCCGGGCGCGCAAATCGGAGTATGCCTCAGGCGGAACAATCGCTTCGTCATCCGCTTCGCCCAGCAAAAAGTCTCGGTAGAGCGGCCCCTCTCCCAGCGTTCGTTTGGCAAGTTCCGGCATGACGATGACCGGAAAGCGACCTGTGAGGTACCAGCGGAATTCGTTCTCGATGGCGACCGAGTCGAGCGCTGACCAAGGCTCCAGGCGGTAGTCTAGTAGATCGAATTCAATCGGTAATAGGTCGCCGCACTGCGCAATCCACGCGTTGATGCCGCGCGCAAAATCATCGAGTCGCTCTCGGGTTTCAGGCGGGAGCTTCGCGAGTTCCGCCTGAGCAATGCGGTTCAAACCCACCGTGCGTGCAATGAGGTCGAGTGACAGCCCCTCCCTGCCCAGGATTTCGGATAGCCGTCCCATTCCTTTCCGACGCAGGTAGTCGAGCTGAAATAATCGGTCTTGCGCCATGGCGTAGCCGAATCCAAACCAAAGATCGCGGCAACTCGTGCCGCGAATGTGGGGGATGCCCCAACGATCCCGATCGATGTTGACCTCCGAATCGACCGCTGCGAGCACCGAACCGTCGCACTTCGGCGACCGACGTTCCAACTCGTTCCTCCAGCGACGGTCGAATTCCTCGCGATCCCAACGGTTTTCGTTGCAGATGGCAGCGATGGGAACACCGTTTCCCAGGCGTTTCAACGTGACTCGCTCTAGCATGGGGCGGCGATCCTGTCGGTTCGTAATGAGGGATGCATGGCGCTGAGGCAAGCGGCTGTGTGTTTCTCGAATGGTCAGGGATTATGCCGCCAAGTATCCTGCACGTCTCCCTCGGCCGCAATCTGGTTTCTGTCGCGTTTGCCGATGGATAGCGATGCCGGAGGGGGCCTCATGTTTCCTATTTCGTTCATGATCCGTTATACTGCCGCACCGGGCGAATCAGCCGATTCGTCGCATGCGCCTTCCTAATTGTCCCACCTTACTTTTGTCTCGGAGGATCTCATGACTCGCTCCAACTCCTGCCGTGATTGCGAAGCCACATCGATCGATCGACGTTCTTTCATTCGCGTTGTGAGTGGTTCGGCAGCTGCGGCCGCCGTAGTACCGGCCGTGTTGGCTCCCTCCCTGTGGACACCGGCCGCAGCGGTTGCGGCGCCGACGCCGACGAGTGCCGCCGAGACCGCAGTCGGTCGGTTCTTTGGCTCGCTTAGCGAGACACAGCGAAGCACCATTTGCTTCCCTTTCGAACACGAATTGCGGTCGCGTATCAGCGCGAACTGGCATGTAACGAAACCGACGGTCGGCAGTGAATTCTATTCCAAAGACCAGCAGGCGCTCGTCGATGAGATCGTTCGTAAGATCACCAGCGAGCAGGGTTACGAGCGTCTCAAGAAGCAGATGTTCGAAGACGCAGGCGGTATCGGGGAGTTCTCGATCGCCGTGTTTGGCACGCCCGGGTCCGGCAAGTTCGAATGGGAATTGACCGGTCGTCATCTCACGCTTCGCGCGGACGGCGATAGTGTCGACAACGCAGCGTTCGGCGGGCCGATTATTTACGGTCACGGAGAGGAAGATCCGAAGAAAAACATCTACTACAGCGAAACGAAAAAAGCCAACGAAGTCTTTAAGTCGCTCGATCCGAAGCAGGCCGAGCGTGCTCTCATTAAGAATGCGCCGAACGAATCCGCGGTGGCAATTCAGGGCACGCAAGGAAAATTCCCGGGCATCGCTGTAGCGGACCTGAGCAACGATCAAAAGCAACTCGTTGAATCCACGCTCAAGTCACTGCTGTCGCCGTATCGTGCCGAAGATGTTGATGAAGTGATGGCGATTCTCAAGGCAACAGGTGGCATCGATAAACTCCACATGGCCTTCTATCAACAGGAAGACTTGGACAACGATAAGTTGTGGGACATCTGGCGCATCGAAGGCCCGTCGCTCGTTTGGCACTTCCGCGGTGCACCGCACGTGCATGCATATATCAACATCGGGATCAAGAGCTGATTCCTCTGCGATCCATGCGACCGCGACGAGGCAGGCTTCGCTTCGGTGCACGCCTGCTTCGATGCACACTTCGTCGCGACGATGGTCCGCCACCACGCCTGACTGCAAGTCAGTCGAGTCGCGAATGAGCTCGCGGACGAACGCGTGAGGAAGCACGAGTAGTGAGATTCGGGCAGCCGAGGATTGACCCCCATCCGTTTTGAAGTGGGTGTGACGCCGTGAAGCGAATCTTCTGGTTATTCGCGTGCTTGCCGATCCTTTGTGTCCCGGCGCGATTGTCGGCGCAGTGGGACGTATTCCAGCCACTCAGCGATCCGCAGGTCCCGCAGTTGGATCAAGCTGCCGATGTTCATGCGGCCGACTGGATCCGTCCCATCGATGCGTTCGTTTTTGTAAAACGAAAACAGGCCAACCTATCGCCAGCTCCGCATGCGAGTCGACGGGACTGGATACGGCGAGTGACGTTTGATCTAACCGGACTGCCACCAACCGCCGACGAGGTACGGGAATTCGAGGCCGATTTCCGCGAGGATCTCGCGGCGATGGCCGAGGTAGTCGATCGGTTGTTGGCGTCGCCTCGCTACGGCGAGCATTGGGCTCGACATTGGCTGGACGTCGTTCGCTATGCCGACTCCGATGGATTCGCAATTGACTCGGAGCGGCTCCAACTTTGGCGGTTCCGTGATTACGTCATCCGCGTCCTGAACGAAGACCGGCCGTTTGATCAGTTCATTCGCGAGCAAATCGCAGGCGACGAAATTGCGGCGGACGAGAATCCGGTTCACGAAGCCAGTGCGAATGGCAATGATCGCAACTCGCGCGGATTGGTGGCGATCAGCTATTATCGGTTGGGTCCATGGGAAGCCGACAACATGACGCCGGAGCACCGGCGGCAGGACTATCTAAACGACATCACGAGCAACATGGGCAGTGCTTTTCTCGGGCTGACGATCGGTTGTGCTCGCTGTCATGATCACAAATACGATCCGATCCCGCAGTCGGATTTCTATCGTTTGCAGGCATTCATTGCGCCTATTGAACACGATACGCTCCCTGCCGCATTTTTGCCGGGTGAACTCAGTCCCAAGCTGCAGTCCCGCTATCAGCAGGCGGTTGAGTCCCACCAAAGCAAAGTAAAGGAACTCGCCGAACTCCGAGCAGCGTTGCGGCAGCAGGTCGCCGATGATAATGACCTCGGCCCCGATCAGGTGAGCGATGAGCTGCTTGATAAGGCAATTCAAGATCGAGCTGGTGCAATTCAAGCGGCCGATGCCATACGGCATGAAGCGCTCAAGACGGAGTCGGCGAATCGTGTCGATGAACAGCGACTCGAAGCGAAGGTCGTGGCGATTCGCAATCCGAAAGCGGATGCGAAGCTTCCCGATACGTTTGTTCTGAACAATGGCGATGTGTTTGATCCGGGCGACAAAGTTGTGCCGGGATTCCTGGCATCGCTGCCGACATGGTCGCCGGAGTTGTCGCAAGCTGCTGCGGCAGCGGGTTCCAATCCCGGCGGACGGAGGAGGATTTTGGCCGAGTGGCTTGCGAATGCCAGTAATCCGCTCACTACCCGAACGCTCGTAAATCGAGTATGGGCATACCATTTCGGGGCCGGATTGATTGCGACGCCGAACGATCTAGGAGCGAATGGCGCGGGTGTGAGTCATCCCGAGTTGTTGGACTATTTGGCGAGACGTTTGATTGCGAACCAATGGCGGTTGAAGCCGCTGCATCGCGAGTTGGTGCTCTCGGCGACCTATCGAATGTCGTCGCGGCATCCGGATGCGCAGTCCGCCGCTTCCATCGACCCGCAAAACCGGTTGCTCTGGCGGGCTCCCCTACGACGGCTGGATTCGGAGATGATCCGCGACGCAATCCTGAAAGTCAGCGGTCGCCTTGTTCTGGAGCCTGGCGGTCCAGGGTTCTACGAAGCGCTGCCCGAAGAAATGGAACGTAAGTACTCGTTTTTCAACTGGGACGATTCGACCGAGTCGGATCGCGTACGACGCAGTATTTTCATGTTTCAGCGACGCAATCTCGTGCATCCGATGATGGAGGCGTTTGACGGAGCGGATGTGAATACTTCGTGCGAAGCGCGTCGTGCTTCTGTCACCGCTACGCAGTCGCTCATGTTGCTGAACAGCCGGCTGACGCAGGAAAGCAGTTTCCATTTGGCGGAAGTGGTTCGCGCGACCAGTGCCGATGATCGAAA
>JBJOLO010000104.1:0-19230 GCA_046045565.1 Planctomycetota bacterium
CGGACTTTGTCACGTCCGCGGTATTGGAAGCCGTTCGATCCGCAGCGATCTGGACGAAAATCTGTTCAGCGAGGGTGTCATGACGACGCGTGTTTACCCGCAGGGACGTGGGAAGATCGCCTTTTTCAGCGCGATCGCGTTTGGGATCCTGTTCACTTCTTGTTCTCTGTTTGCCCAGGAAGCCGAATGGATTTGGTCTCCCGAGCACGAGAAAGAGAAGGTTCCACAGACGACCTGCTATTTCCGCAAAGCCATTCAGTTGCAGAATCCGAATGGCGGAAAGTTGACGTTGGCGGCGGATGACACGTATGAGCTTCAGGTGAATGGTCGCACGGTGGCGAGCGGCAGCGGCCACAAGAAGCTGGTCGAATACGATATCACGAAATATTTGACGGCGGGCCGCAACATTGTGGCGATCAAGGCGTCGAACACGCGTGGAAACACGGCGGCGGTCGTGGCGCGGCTGATTATTCGCGACAGCGACGGGCAGTGGCGATCGTATTCTTCGGACAAAACCTGGAAAACCAATCTGCGTCCGTTGCCGTTGTGGGAAACCGCCATTTACAACGACAGCCGTTGGCAGGATGCGCAGTCGTTCGGACCACTGGGGCAAACGACTCCGTGGGACCGAGCGGACGACGTAGCAAAAGAAGAGGTGGATCGCGGCGAGCGATTCAACATTGGACCGGAGTTCAGCGTGCAGCGGGTGATATCCGGCGAGGAGACCGGATCGTTGATTGCGATGAGCTTCAACGAGTTCGGGATGATCATTGCTTCGCGAGAGGGCGGCCCGTTGCTGCTGATGTACGATTCCGATAACGATCAAGTGGTCGACAAGACGCGCGTGTATTGCGACCTCGTGAAGAACTGCCAGGGAATCTTGCCGTTGAACGGCGAGGTGTTTGTCACGGGCGACGGCCCGGATGGCGCGGCATTGTATCGCCTTCGCGACACGAATCGCGACGGCAAGTTGGACGATGCGAAAGCGATCTTGAAATTCAAAGGCGAGATGCGCGAGCACGGGCCGCATGCGATCACGCTTGGGCCTGACGGCTTTTTGTACGTGGTGGTAGGCAATCTTGTGTCCTTGGAAAATCCAACGGACGATGCGAGTCCGCTGCAGAAGTATTACGAAGGCGACTTGGTGGGCCGTTATGAGGATCCGGGAGGACACGCGGTCGGTGTGAAGGCACCGGGCGGCGTTGTCGTGCGACTGGATATCGAAGCGAAATCGGTGCAGGTCGTCGCTGGCGGATTGCGAAATGTCTACGACGTCGCATTCAATCGTGCGGGTGATATGTTTGCTCATGACAGCGATATGGAGACCGACGAAGGCACGCCATGGTTCCGGCCCACGCAGCTGTTTCATGTCACTCCCGGTAGCGATTTAGGATGGCGCAGCGGTTGGGCTCGTTGGTCCGAGTATTTTCTCGACTGCGTACCGCCGATGCTGGACACCGGTCGCGGATCGCCCACCGGCTCCGTCGTATACAGCCACTTCGCATTTCCGTCACGCTATCAGGATGCGTTGTTCCTCGCCGATTGGGCCGATGGTCGTATTCTGGTGACGCGATTAAAGCCGACCGGTAGTTCGTATACCGCGAGCACGGAGGTGTTCTTGCAGGGGCACCCGCTGAACATCACCGACTTGGAAGTGGGACCGGAGGGCGGACTGTATTTCATCACGGGCGGTCGCGGGACTGGCGGCGGTCTGTATCGCGTGGTTTGGAAGGGCCAGGTTCCGCCTGCCGTCTCGAATCTTGGAACGGGTATCGCGGCGGCGATTCGGCAGCCGCAGCTGAACTCAGCTTGGTCTCGCCAGCAGATTGCCAAGCTGCGGACGCAAGTGGGCGCGAGTTGGGACAAGCAAGTGGAAGGTGTGGCACGCAGCACGGCGAATCCGCCGGCCTATCGCATGCGGGCACTCGACATCATGCAACTGTTCGGCCCGACACCGACCCCGGATTTGCTGATCAGCCTCTCGGCAGACAAGAGCGAGCAGGTTCGCGCGAAAGCGGTCGATCTGATGGGGATCATCTCCAGCGACGCAACGCAGAGTCGACTTGTGGAATTGCTGAAGGACTCCGATCACAGCGTGCGGCGCAAGGCATGCGAAGCATTGTTGCGAGCGGAGCAGACGATTGCGCTGCAGGATTTGCTGCCGATTCTGGAATCCGACGATCGTTTCGAATCGACTGCCGCGCGCAAATTGCTGGAACGGTTGCCGCTCGACAGTTGGAAAAATGAAGTGCTGACGAGCACCAGCCAGCGGGTGGCCATTCAAGGTTGCCTGGCGCTGGCGATCGTGGATCCCAGCCCGGAGAATACCAATGCGATCATCGGAAAATGCCAGGAGCTGATGAAAGGGTTTGTCAGCGATCGCAATTTCGTCGACTTGCTGCGTGTGATGCAGGTTGCCATCCATTTGGCCCCGCCGACGGATGAGACCAGGCAGAACCTGTTGGCAACCTTGAGCGAGGAGTATCCGTCGGGCAACGATCTGATGAATCGCGAATTGGTCCGTTTGCTGGTGGGATTGCAGTGCGACGGAATCACCGAGCGATTCCTGGAGCAGCTCAAGTCGGACAAGCCCGAAGTCGAGAAACTGCACTTGGCGATGCACATGCGTTTCCTGGAGAGCGGTTGGGAACCCGGACAGCGATTGCAGTGGATCGACTATTGCGAGAAAGCGATCAAGCCCTCGTCGGAATCCAACTATCCGCTATACCTGAAGAATCTGCTTCGCGACTTTGCCCGAACCGTGACCGAGGAAGAGGGTCGCGAGATTCTGTCGCAAGGCGTCAAATGGCCGAACGCGGCCTTGGGTGCCCTGTACAAACTTCCGGCGCAACTCGACGCCACGGCACTCGAGGATTTGAAGAAGCTTGACAAGCAGATTGCGGCGAAAAACGACGATGTTTCGAAGCCCTTGCGCGTAGGAATCGTCGCAGTGCTGGCGCGGAGCGGCGATCCGGATTCGATGGAGTATCTCCGCGAGATCTGGCGTCGGGATCCGGACCGTCGCGCGACGGTTGCGATGGGATTGGCACAGCAACCCGACGGCGACAACTGGGATTATCTGGTTCGCAGCTTGTCGTTGCTGGAAGGTGCTGCCGCGACGGAAGTCCTGGCAAAACTGGCTACGGTCGATCAGGCACCGGACGAGGCGATTTGCTATCGCGAAGTGATCATGCGGGGACTCGAACTCAAGGACCACGGCGCCGACCGAGCGGTCGCGCTGCTGGAACATTGGGCCGAATCTCCTGTCTCCAGCGAAGAAGATACCTGGGCCAATGCTCTGAAGAAGTGGCAAGACTGGTTCAGCGAGACCTATCCTGATCAACCCGAGGCGAAGCTACCCGAGTCGGCGGTGACGAACAAGTACGACTTCTTTGAGTTACTGGAGTACCTCACCACGGGCAACGGTGCGCGGAATGGGTCCAACACCAAGGGTGTCGAAGTTTTCGCGAAGGCTCAGTGTGCCAAGTGTCATCGCATCGGCGATCGAGGGGAACGGATCGGACCCGACCTCTCGAATGTGACGCGGCGGTTCACGAAGAAGGAGCTGTTGTCTTCGATCTACTATCCGTCGCATGTGATCTCCGATCAATTCGCGGCGCAAGTGGTCGCGACGACGAGCGGACGCCAATACGTCGGCATCGTGGCGGCAGGTGGAGCGGGAGAAAAGGTGATCCTGCAATCGAATGGCGAAAAAATCACGATCCGCGATTCGGAGATTGCTCAGACCAGCCGCAGCAATGTGTCGTCCATGCCCGAGGGGTTGCTCAACAGCCTTTCGCAGGAGGAAATTGCCGACCTGTTTGCATTCCTGGCTGCCCCGCCGGGACAGAGCGTGAGCAAGCGCGAGTCGGAAAACAAAGCCAAGTAACGCTCGTCTTAGCATCACGGGGGCTGGAATCCAACCAACCCCGAATGGCCTACGCCAAACGCACTCGAATCCAAGGTGATATCGAGTGCGTTTTTCTTTTGAAGGACCCGTTTTGACCGCGGTGCGGTTGACGCGGACGTGATGGCGGTGCGTTGCATTGCGGTGGTGTGCCAAATATTCTTGAGCTGGAAGCAGAGCGATCGAGGAACATGGTCTGATTGGCGGGGCGAATTCTGATGCGGCAGTGGCTACGTATTCTGGTAATCGTCGCGGTACTGGGCGCGGTGATCGTGTGGTTCGCCCGGTACCGGTTGGCTTCCACGCAGGAGGGCGACCCTAGGACTTTGAAGTTTGCCACCGTCGAGCGAGGTGACTTGCTGGTAACGGTGGCAGCAACGGGAACGCTCGAGCCCGAGGAGCTGGTCGATGTCGGAGCTCAGGTGGCCGGCAAGATTCAAGAGCTCGGACGGGAACCGTCATCCGGAAGGATGATCGACTACGGTTCGGTCGTAGAACCGGAAACGGTGTTGGCGAGAATTGATCCGGCGATTTACGAGCAGGAGGTCAACTTCGCCCGAGCTCAGCTCAACAAAGCCAAGGCAAAACTCAAACAAACCGAAGCACAAACGGTCGAAGCATCGGCGGCCGTCGAGCGGGCGATCGCGGACCTTGTGCAATTGCGCGTGCGGTTTCGATTGGCAAAGCTGGAGTTCGATCGCGCGGAGCGACTGTTTCCGACGAAGTCGATCACGGAGGAAGATTACGACACGGCGCAATCGAATCTGGATGCAGCCAAAGCCGCATGTGATGTCGGCGATGCGTCGTTAAAGCAAGCGGAGAGTGCGGTGACGACCGCGAAGGCGACCGAGGAGGAATCCGGAGCTGACGTGGAGAGTGCCGATGCATCGCTGAAGCGGGCTGAGAAAAATCTCGACTACACCACGATTCGTTCTCCCATCAAAGGTGTGATTGTTGATCGCCGGGTGAATGTCGGTCAGACGGTCGTTGCCAGCCTGAATGCGCCCAGCCTGTTTTTGATTGCGAAAGACCTCAGTCGTCTTCAGGTATGGGCGTCGGTGAACGAGGCAGACATCGGACGCTTGTCGCATGGTCAGGCGGTGACATTCACGGTCGATACGTTTCCCGGTGAAGTATTCGCGGGCAAGGTGCAGCAGATTCGCTTGAATGCGTCGATGACGCAGAACGTGGTGACATACACGGTCGTAGTGGAGGTCGACAACGCGCAGAATAAACTGATCCCTTACTTGACCGCGAACGTGAAATTTGAAGTGGCCAAGTTGACCGACGTGTTGCTGCTTCCGAATGCAGCCTTGCGATGGAAGCCTCGCGCGGAGCTTATTGCGCCCGAGTTCCGCGACAGGAAACCGGCGAAAAATGCAGTGTGGGTGCGCCAAGGAGACTACGTGCGCCCCTTGGCCATCAAAGTCGTGGATACGGACGGCACGATGTCGGCAGTGGAAGCGGCGAGCGGAACGCCGGTCGACGAGTCGGCTGACGCGAATGCGACGAAGTTATCGGAAGGGATGGGGGTGGTGATCGGAGAAGCGGCGGAGGGACCGAAAGAGGAAATGGTAAACCCCTTGCTTCCACAGCGACAGGGTAAGAAAAAGAAGTCGTAGTTGGTTTCGCGGCGATCCGGTTGTGTTCTCTCGGCACGCAAGACGCTCAAGGCATTCTGTATGGAACTGATCCGACTCGAGGATATCCATAAAACGTACGGATCGGGTCCCGGTGCGGTGCCTGTGTTGCATGGGATCACGCAGACGATCCAAACGGGCGAGTTCGTTGCGTTGACAGGCGCGTCGGGATCGGGGAAGACGACGCTCATGAATATCCTGGGCTGTCTGGACTCGCCAACATCCGGGAAATACTGGCTCGACGGCGATCTGCTATCCGAGCTTTCGTCCGACGCGTTGGCGCGTATTCGCAGCGGGAAAATCGGCTTTGTGTTTCAGAGTTTCAATTTGTTGCCGAGAACCACCGCGCTGGAAAATGTGTTGATGCCGCTGGAGTACGGCGATCATCCGTGGTCGGAAGCGGAGTCGGCTGCGCGCGCCCGCCGATTGTTGGAAAGGGTGGGATTGGCGGAGCGGATGGATCACGAGCCTTCGGAGATGTCGGGCGGTCAGCAGCAACGCGTGGCGATTGCGAGATCCTTGATCAATGAACCCAGGTTGTTGCTGGCTGATGAGCCGACCGGGAACCTGGATTCGAAGACGAGCAGCCAGATCCTCGAGCTTTTCCAGCAGTTGAACGAAGAGCAGCAGATCACGATTGTATTGGTGACCCATGACGCCAACGTTGCGGATCATGCGCGACGCGTGATCCGGATGAAAGACGGTTTGATTGTCGAGGAGACTGCCGGCTTCGCGGGTGCGAATGCGACGGGAGGAACACGACGATGAAAATTCGTGGGACCGTGCGCCGCGCCGGGAAAGCCCTGTGGCGGAATTTCATGCGATCGGTGTTGACGACGCTGGGGATCGTGATCGGTGTCGCGGCGGTGATCGCAATGATGGAAATCGGGCAGGGATCGACGAAAGCGGTGCAGGAAGTGATCGCGCGGATGGGCGCCAACAATCTGATGGTTCAGCCTGGTACCGCGGCGAGCGGCGGGATCAGCATGGGCGGCGGTACGCAGATGACGCTCACGCAACGGGACGCCGAATTGCTGGAGGCGGAGTGTCCGATGTTGGCGGCGGTTGCGCCCTTGGTGCGGGCTCGCACGCAAATTGTCTATGGCAACAAGAACTGGGTGCCGTTCTACCTGTATGGCACCACACCGTCGTATCTGGATGTCCGCGAATGGGAAAACCTGGCTGAGGGCAGTTGCTTCACCGATCAGGATGTGCGCAATAGCGCGCAGGTTTGCTTGATCGGACAGACCATTGTCAAAGAAGTCTTTGGCGTGGAACCGCCGCTAGGGAAAGAACTGCGCATAGCCGGTCAGCCGTTCCGGATCATTGGCGTGCTGACGCCCAAGGGTTCGAACACGATGGGAATGGATCAGGACGACGTGGTGCTGACACCGTGGACTACCCTGAAGTACAAGGTTTCCGGGACCTCGGTCACGAATGTGAATCAAAGCGCCGCCGCGCCCACCGATACGGCTCAGCAGGTGCTGTCGCTGAGCGCACGCTATCCAAGCCAGCGCAACACGCTGTATCCGCTGGCGTCGTCCCAGCAGAAAGCGAACAATCCGCAAATCGAACGGATGGCAAACGTAGACCGGATCATGGTGCGCGTCGCGCGGGCCAGCGATGTGGGACCGGCGAAGGAAATGATCACGGATATCCTTCATCGCTCGCACCGCATCCGTCCGAATCAGCCTGACGACTTCAATATCCAGGACATGACGGAGCAGAACGAGGCGTTGAGTTCGTCCACGAGAGTGATGAGCGGATTGTTGTTAGCCGTGGCGACCATTTCGCTGCTGGTTGGCGGCGTGGGAATCATGAACATCATGCTGGTCAGCGTGACGGAGCGGACGCGCGAGATCGGCTTGCGGATGGCCGTGGGCGCGCGGCGGCGGGATATTCTTCAGCAGTTTCTTGTCGAGGCCATCATTCTTTGTCTTGTGGGTGGCGGGCTCGGTATCGCGATCGGTCGCGGCAGTTCCTGGGTGCTCAACACGATTTTTCTTTGGCCGACGGAGTCATCGACCGTGGCGGTGATCGCGTCGGTGACGGTCTCGGTGAGCGTCGGAGTGATCTTCGGTTTCTATCCTGCCTGGAAGGCGTCGCGACTCGATCCGATTCAAGCGTTGCGATACGAGTAGCCCTGATCGAGTGCCCCGAACGGAAGCCCATCGGGCGGACGGGCGTGGGTCCAAGAGGGGGGCCGTCCGAGGGGGCAGACGGAGGCACGTTGGACGGCAAGAACGTTGGACGGCAAAAAATGGCGAACAGCCTATTGGGTCGCCGAATTGCTGATGCTAGCGATTGCATCGACGGGCCATGAACGCCCTGACGCGATTCCGAAAAAAGTTCCTTGGTCGGTCGGAACTTTGGGAATGGCCGCGGGTTGAATGAGCTGTACCAAGGATTTGCATCGAAAAAAAAGCGAACCGCTCGGAAGTTCGTGGCAACCGAGCGGTTCTTACCACAGCCCCGGCCGGACCGGGTTTTGCAGTCGCGTATATCCTAAGGTCTCGAGCCCGTCGGGTCAAAGCGCGGCCTCGTGCGCGGCATGTGATTGCTGGGTTACTTCGTGGGGAAGCCGCTGTGCGAATGCACACTCGGTGCGTTTCTGGATGCGCACCTGGGGTTGGGCGAGTGATGGATGCCACGAAAAGGATTTCGCGTGGTGAGCATCGAAACTGCGAGCGGGAACCAGCCGAGATCGAATCGAGGATCGGCAGGTACGCGATTATTTCTTCGCCGAACCGTTGCGTCGATCCGCAGGTTGCGACGCGTTGCAGGTTGCCGATGCAGGCATCTCAAGCAGCGCTATGCCGACTCGGTTTTGGCGATCACGACGGTGCTGGCTGTGGTCCTTTGCTGCGCGGGAGTGTTCTCGACAGGGCTCAACCTGGGCGCTTGGTCGGGCAAAGTACTTTTGCCGCAGCTCACCCGATGGTGGTCGGCGGGCAACGATCTCGATCGATCAGGGGATTTCACGAGCATAAGCGATCAAGTTGCTCGAATGACTCACGCGCAAACCCTGCGAGGTCGATCGTACGAGATGCTCGACTTGCCAGCAGCGACGCTGCGGGTGCATGACTTGACGACCCATTCCAACGATCGACTCGTCGGTTTAGACGAAAACTGGCTGCAGTTCGGCCTGGGCCTGCTCTACGAACCGCTTTCACACACGCAGGACAGCGCCCGCCTGTTGGAGGGTGGCGGGGCAAATTGTTCGGAGCGATGCGCGATCTTGAAGGTGATCTGCGAAGCGGCCGGTTATCGCTGTCGCTATGCGGGTCTCGAAGGTCATGTGGTGCTGGAGGTTCGGTGGCGCGGACGATGGCATACGGCCGATCCCGATTACGGTGTCGTGTTTGCGGCGGGCGTGCACGATTTAGCGGATCCCAAGTGCGAAAAATTGATCACGTCGCGATTAGCCGAGCGTGGTTATTCGCAGGCGACGATCCATACCTACCTGGCGATATTGCAGTCGACAGAAAACAATCGGGTCCTGGCGGAAGGTGTGGAACTCAGTCCGCGTCTGATGCGAATCGAACAGGTTTGCAAATGGGCAATGTGGATTCTGCCGCTCATGCTGCTGGCCGGCGGCGGTTGGCTCTTGAGGCCCCTTCGTTTTGCTCCGCGCTTTCAACTCGTGCGATTGGTCAGCACCGTGTGTTCGCATCGAATAAAGGTCGATCGTTCTTCCGCACAGTGACTAAGGGCTTTGCGCTTGGATGGCGGGCGTCCCGGGAATGAAGCGTGCCTGGGGATCTTGAGGCGGTTTATCGAGTAGCAAGAATGCGAACAGGTCGAGCAGTTCTTTTTCAGTGAGTTGTTTTTCGATGCCCTCCGGCATCAAGGATAACTCACTGACTTTGTACGAGTCGATCTCATCACGGGGAATGGTCGCCAGTTCCCCGCCTTGCATTTTCAGCACAACGCGTTGCGGGCTTTCTTCGACAGGCAGGCCGCTCAAGACGCGGCCGTCATCGGTAACCAGAATGCGGCCCTGGTAGCTTGCGCCGATCACGAGGCTGGGGTCGAGCACGTTGGAGAGCAGTTGCTCGAACGAAGCGCGACCATTCAGCGTGATGTCGGGACCCACTTCCTGACCGCGGCCATGAATCTTGTGGCACTGTCCGCATAGTTTTTCGAACACGGGGATACCACGCTCGGGGTTTCCCTGTTCGGTCTCGAGTCGTTTGCGGACGCTGGCGATCACCTGCTCGCGCTGCGGGCTGCGTTCTGCTCGAACCGCTCCCCATTGGTCTCGAACCATGCGGACCAGTTCGGCGTCCTTACTGGCTTGCAGCTTGGCGACTTGGTTGGCGTTGAGCGTGGTGACGGGAACTTTCTTCTCTGCGATTGCCGCAAGGAGCGTCTTTGCCCATACCGGTCGCTGCGTCAGCAGTTCGATGATGTGCGGCTGCAGTGTCGGCTCCATGTCGTCGTAATGCTTCAGGAGTTCGGCTGCCAGTTTCGGATTGTCCCATCGCCCGAGGCTATCCAATAACTGGGTACGGAACTCCAGATCTTTGCTCGCGGTGTGTCTGAGCAAAGCGGGCAGTTGCGCGGCGAGTGGAGCGTCCTGGACGTAGATCAGTGCCCGGATCGCCGCCAGACGATCGAGGTCGGGCAGATCCTCTTTGGCGAGTTGCGTCCGGCAGATGGCCTGCGCATCGGCATGACCGAGCGTTGCCCGGAGAGCCACTGCATGAGCGTATAGGCTGTCGCGTCGCTCGGATTTGAGCACTTGCGTTAAGGGTGCATCGAGCCGCCGCTTGAGCGATTCGCGGACGCCCGCATCGACTTCATGCTGCTGGATCTTCGCGCTGATGACGGCGATGCTTTTTTGAGCCGAATCAGCATCGACATCGATTAATAGCTCTAACAAACCGGCGAGCGATTCAACATCGACTCCATCGTCGGCATGGATCGACCGGTTGTCTTCCAGGAAGTAGGGAACCGCGAGGACAGCGGTGAGACAGCTCACGGCTGCAAGCAACATGCTTGGTATTCGCCATGCGGCTCTGCGAAGCCGGAAAGGAAAAAGCTTCATAAATCGATCGCTACAAAGTACCGGTCAACTCGAAGAGGTTGCCGATCGGGGTGGACGACCTCGGTGTGTACAATCGTACGCGGAAACGGGGCGGCGTTTTTTGGCGACCGCATCGGAGTCTATCCGGCCTTCTTTTTGGCGAGGATTCGCTCGGTAACGCGCGGCATCAGTTTCGCCAGATTCGGGTTTTGCTTCAGGTCGGTCTGCTTCACGAGCTGCATGAATTCATCACTGCGTTTTTCCAGCAGCGGATGAAGATTCTGCCAGACGATTTGCGGGATCAGGGTGTCGTCGCTGCTGGCGGCGAGTACCTCCATCAGCACGGGCAGCGGATTGAGATCGCTGAGCTTGGTGCAGGCGATGGCCACTTGCAATTGGACATCGCGAGCTTCGTCTTTGGCGAGCTGCACGACGCGGTTGCGGATCGGCTCCGAGACCTTTCCTGCGTTGCCTGCAGCACGAACACCCCATGCCCGAAATCCGGGATCCTGATGATTCAGCAGCTTGAGGTGGAACGCTTCCGTGAGCGGCCCCGAACCGATCAAACTCCACACCGCATGCATGCGGGATTTCCGGTTGTTGGACTCATCGAGTGCGAACGTTTCGAGGGCCGAGCGGGTGGTCGGGTTGATGCGCTCATTGAGCAATCGCTGGGCGATATCGCGTTGGTAGACGTTCGGGCTCTTGAGGCGCTGGATCAGTTGTTCGGCGTTTTCATTGCCCAGGTTCGCGACCGGAGCGCGGGGCGTTGCCGTGTGGCGAACGCGATACAGCCGACCTTTGAGTCGATCGATGCCGGCCGGATCGCGGTTTGCGTCTTGATAACAGTGGTAGCGATCGTACCAGTCGAGAATGTACAAGCATCCGTCGGGGCCTGTCTTTTGAACCACAGGCATGAACCAAGCGTCATTGGCGGTGAGAAAATCCGGCTCGGATTCACCGAGGTACGTCGAACCGTTTCGCTCCAGGCGATCAACATTGATGCAACCGCCATGGATGTTGCCCATGTAGAGTCGATCGCGATATTTTTCGGGATAGGCATCGCTGTCGAAATAGTGGATCCCGCAGTAGGCCGCTTTCTGATGTTTGTGCTTCACGATCGATTGGATCGGCCAGGTGAAGGCGGGATAGGGACCGCCCTGACGATGGTAGTAGCCGCTTTCGGTGAGGTGCCACAAGTGATCGATGACGCAGGCGCTCACGAACATGCTGCCTTCGGGATTGATCGCGACGCCCCAGGGATTGCTCGTACCTTCGCAAAACAATTCGAAACTGCGGGTACGCGGATCGATGCGAAACAGGGCGCAGGTGAATTCGTAGGTTTTGCCTCGATGCGTGACTTTGCTGAAGTTGAAGACGCCATTGAGTCCGTACAGGTAACCGTCGGGGCCCCAGGTGAGCGAGTTGGGTAGTTCGTGCGTGTCGGTACGACCGAAGCCTGTGACGACGACCTCGGTCTTGTCGGCCTTGCCATCGCCGTCGGTGTCTTGCATGAACAGCAGGTCGGGAGCGTTGGCGACCCAGACGCCTCCGTGACCCACGGCGATGCCCGACGGGATGTTCAGGCCTTCGGCGAAGACGGTGAACTTATCAGCCTTGCCATCGCCATCGGTATCTTCGAGCACTTTTACGCGGTCGCGTCCCGGGCCCGGTTCGCGACGTGGGTACTCGAGGCTCTCGGTGATCCAGATGCGTCCGCGTTCGTCAAAGGTCATGGCGACCGGATTGACGATGTCAGGTTCGCTGGCGACGAGTTCCACGGAGAAGCCTTCGGGCAGCTTCATCTTCTTCATCGCCTCGTCGGGTGACAGTGCCGGACCGGGGGGCTTATCTTGGCCGTGCGGGACGGGCGGATCGGCTGCCAATCCGAGGGCGCACCACAGCGCCGAAATCGCGAGGGTGGCGGGAGAGAGGGGCGTGGACCAGCTGAATCGCAGTAGAGACATGGTTAGCACCGTCCTTCGCGAGGGATGGCTGAAAAATAGGGGGCTTTTTTGGATCGTTGAAAGTGCCACGATTATCCGGCGGAGACGGGCTGCACGCAAGGATTCGGGGTTCGTGCGGCCCGTGTTTTTTTGTTGCGAATTTGTTCGAAATTGATTCTCGACTTCGCCCACAGAGAGTGGCATAATGTGGGAGCTTCGCGCCCCGAAACAGCAGCGGATTGCTGCCGCTGTATGCGCGTATCGAAATTTTTTCGTGAGGTGGTCCATGCGTTGGTCTCGTCCGCTTGCGACAGCTGTGCTCAGCGCTTCGCTGCTCTCTGGATGTGGTTCTTCCGAAGTAGCGCCGTCGACGGCGGCAAATTCAGAAGGCTCTTCAGGTCCACCTGCCGGCATGCCGGGTGGTGGCGGATTGCCGGCGATGCGGCCGCCGGGTGAGGGTGGAGCACCGGGTGGTGCCGCCGCAGGCGCGCCGGGTGGAGCACCTCCTCTGGGACAAGCAGGCGCGGCGGCTGGCGGTGGCGCACCGCCGTTAGGTCAAGCTGGTGCAGCGGCTGGTGGCGGCGCGCCGCCGTTGGGCGAAGCAGGCGCTGCGGCAGGCGGAGCACCTCCGCTCGGACAAGCCGGTGCGGCAGCCGGTGGTGGCGCACCTCCGCTCGGACAAGCTGGTGCAGCGGCGGGTGGTTCTCCTCCTGCAGCGGCCGGCGCGGGTGCCGGTGCTGCAGCACCTCCTGCGGACTTAAGTGGCGGCGGAGCACCGGGTGGTGCTCCTAGCGGACCTCCTGGTGGCGCGGGCGGACCTGGCGGATTCAGTGGACCTCCTGGAGGCGCGGGCGGCCCCGGCGGTTTCAGCGGACCTCCTGGCGGCGCGGGTGGACCTGGCGGATTCAGCGGACCTCCTGGTGGCGCGGGTGGACCTGGCGGATTCAGCGGACCTCCTGGCGGCGCGGGTGGCCCTGGCGGCGCGGGTGGACGACCTGGTGCGGGTGGCCCCGGTGGATTCAGTGGACCTCCTGGCGTCGCCGGTGGACCTGGTGGATTTAGTGGACCTCCTGGCGGCGCGGGTGGCCCCGGTGGATTCAGTGGACCTCCCGGCGGAGCAGGCGGTCCTGGTGGTTTTGGTGGTCGTCCGGGTGCCGGTGGTTTCAGCGGTCCGCCGGGTGGAGCGAATGCGGCGGCCGGTGGAGCCGGTGCGGGCGCTTCGGCTGATCTCGGTGGCGGACCTCCTGCTGGTGCGCCGGGCGGTGCCCCGGGCGCTTCGCCTGGAAATGCAGGCGATCAGAATGCTGCCAACGCAACGCCCAAAACGATTGTCGATATGGCGCATCTCGTCATGGCCATGGGGCGCGAAACCGACGCCTTCAATCTGCTCTACGCTCATGCGCTCGTCGATGACCATGGTCCGACCGAGACGCTCGGAAAAATGCAGTGGGTTAACGCCATGCGCCGACCGGCGCTGGGTGTCCGTTGGGGCGTGGGTATCGTCTACTCCGGAACCAGGAACGTAGATGGTCCCGAACCGATCGGCGGCACGGGTGGCGGAAGTGCCGGATTTGGTGGCGGTGGATTTGGTGGAGGTGCGCCGGGTGCGTTGCCGGGTCCACCTGGAGCCGGATTATCGGGCCCGCCGGGCGGTGGACGTAAAGGTCGCGGGCCGGGAGGCGGACCGGGCGGATTGGGAGGACCTGATTTGGGCGGCGGCGGCAAGCCGCAGAAGAAGGATGCCTTCAAGGCGCCCGAAGGGCCTCGCGAGCAACTTAGTTTTTATACAGGTACTTGGAGCACGAAGGTGCTGGAGGAACTTCGCAATCGGCTGTCGAAAGGCACCTACGGCGAGTTCCTGAAAGATGCACAAGCTCGGCATCGAGAGCCTGCGAGCGGTGGCGGATTCCCTGGCGGATTCGGCGGCGGAGGCGGACCGCCTGGCGGTGCACCCGGGTTGGCCGGCATTGGTGGGCCTGGTGGTCCACCGGGCGGCGCGCCGGGTTTGGCTGGAATTGGCGGGCCGGGTGGAGCCAGTGGTCCTCCAGGCGGTGCGGGCGGACCCGGCGGCTTCAGCGGACCTCCGGGCGGTGCGGGCGGACCTGGCGGCTTCAGCGGACCTCCTGGCGGTGCGGGTGGATTCCCCGGTTTCCCCGGATCCGCGAACGCGGCACCGGGTAATTCCAAGCAGCTCCTGGCCGGTGTAGCCATGCTGGGAACCGAAGATAAGTTGGCTCCGCTGATGGAAAAAGCTCGCCAGGAAGGCGTCGACTTTGTCATCGTATTTGATATCGATGTGCGGCAGTCGAACGGCGTCGTGCAGAATACGACCAAGCTAGAGCTGCACGATGCGAGTACGGGGAAGTCGCTGGGGCAGTCGCAAAGCCTTTTGAATACGCGAGCCCAAAAAGACGTCGACGACGGCAAAGATCCGGTGGGTCGCGAGGTGACCAAGTTCTTCGCAACGATCGACGAGAAAATCCAGATGGGTGATCTGCCGGCCTCGGCTACGCCCGAAAAGGTGGAGGCACTCATCGATAAGAAGCTTGCGGAAAAGCACACCAATGCGATTCCGGTGCTTGCCGAACTCAAGTACTTCTACAACAAGAAGCTGCTGACGGGCGACAAGTTCATGGAAGGTTGCAAGACGCTGGTGGGCGAGGACAAGGCGAAAATGGTCGCAGAGGCAACCGAAGAAAAGTTGCTCTCAGCACTCGCTGCGTTCCTTCCCAAAGAGCGTCCGGAAGGCAAGAAGTAGCGTGAAGAAGTAGCGTTACGATCGTTCAGGGCAGCAGACGGTACCACGAGGCCGTTGATGCTGAGCGAGTCATGCAAAACCTCGCTGACCGGCAAGTGCATTGCGTCGGGTCGGCGAGGTTTTTCTTTTTTGGCAGCCGGTTTGCTTCTTCAGGCTATCGCGGAACTCATACCACCACCATGTGCATACCCTGATTAGAGCGAGGGTGCGGGCAAATTAGTTTGTCTGCGAATCGTTGCTTTCAAACCAAGCGTGGGAGCGTTGAGTTTTTCGATAAAAGTTTCGGAACTCGTGAGCGCGCATGGTGTTCAATCGTATTGAAACCATGTCCAACATTGATGCCAACCTATTTCCGGTTCTTTGTTTCCTGGCGACCTTTGTTGCTAGCTTGATCGCCGTGATGCTGTACGGGCTCAACTGGCTTCGACTGTCCCGGCCTCTCAGTGCTAAAGCCAGTCGCGTCTCGAACCTGATCGCTAGCGGCCTGTCGCTCGTGGTGGCTTGTGTGCTTGTCTCAGACGCCGTGGTTCATTTACGGGGCGAGGGCCCGCTTCGCGATCAATTCGTCGCATTTATTCTGCTTGCGATCGCCATGGTTGCAGTGAGCGTGATCCACGTCTACTTCGGGTTGCGCAGGGCTGACAAGGAATCGAGGGGTACATCGCTGCTAAGCGTGTTGCCATTGTTTTTAGCCCTCGCCAGTTTTGGTTGGAGTGCCTCGCGTTTTTACGTGGTCGCTGCAGTCATGCCGCTGGAGGATTGGAATCTCCCGGTAGCCCCTCCCGGTGCGCAGTACGTAATTGAGGATTTCATGGTTGTGACGGACAAGGGAAATCGACTTCCGTTGTTCGGATGGAATGTCTCGGACGAGGATTTTCATTCCTTTTCCACGGTGACCGAGAAAAATTTTCAGTCGAACTTTCAGTCGATTCGAAGAGAAACGTCCGACGAGGAATCGAACTGTCACGGTTGGGTATTTACCGAGGGAAAGTACTTGCTATTCGGCGAGCAGGTTGAGGAGATCCTCCGCGAGAATGGTTATCAGGTGGTGGCGAAACCGGCGGTAGGCGATGTCATCATTTATCGATCGCACACGGGCGCTATCCTTCACAGCGGCCTTGTGCAGTCGGTTTTTGGTAACGGGGAAGTGTTGATCGAGAGCAAGTGGGGCATCAGTGCCAGGTACCTGCATTTGCCCAAAGATCAGCCTTATGGCGAATTGTTTCAGTACTATCACTCGGAGCGAGGTAAGCACTCGGTTTGTATCGTAGCGGGTTCGGACGAGAGCCTGACTTCGATTGCCGGGTGGCAAGCAGGCGATCCGCCGAGCGGTTTTGCAGGGAGTTCGGGATTCGATCAGAGGATGCGAGTCGGCGTGAGTGGAATGAATCCCGGTCCGGGAATGCCTGCCAACAACCCGAAGGTCGCATCGACCGACGTGCGACTAGGATTCGCGCCACCCCGAATGCCGCGGCGAAAAGCGGGGACGAGGCAAGTTCGAGCGTTCCAGCGCAGCGAATCGGCAGCGGGCACAATCGGGAGTGGAAACACGCAAGAGCCGAGCCAGGCAGCGGATCGAGTGCAATCATCGGCGTTGACGGGGCCAAGCGGGGCGACTGCGAACGAAATCCCCGTCCCGCCCATGCTTGAGCAAGCGACCGTGGATGAAGAATAGCCTGATGCAAGCCTCTAACCCGTGATCAGGGTTGCCGCAACGACGGTGCGGTCTCCCAATGTTCCGGGGAGCGCCACAGCGCCGACAGAATCAGTTCTTTCAGGTAGACCATTTCTTTCGGCAAACGATCGTAGAGCCTGACGAAAAGTTCGTCGTGGGAAATGATTTCCTGCATCCATGTTTCTCGGTTGACGGCCATCAGTTCATCGAACGCGTCCTCGGAGAATCCCTCCAGGCCGGTCCAGTCGATGTCGTGGTACTGAGGCATCCAGCCCAGCGGGCTCTCGATGCTCGCGGCGCGTCCCCGAGCCCGTTCAACGATCCACTTGAGGATCCGCATGTTCTCGCTGAATCCGGGCCACAGGAATTTCCCGTCGCGGTCGCGTCGGAACCAATTGACATGAAAGATTCTGGGCGGGTTATGCACGTTGCGGCCGAACTGGAGCCAGTGATTGAAGTAGTCGGCCATGTGGTACCCGCAGAAGGGCAGCATCGCGAACGGATCGCGCCGGACCTGTCCTAGCGTTCCTGCTGCTGCTGCGGTCATTTCCGACCCCATGGTCGCTGCGCCGTAGACGCCAAAACTCCAGCTTACTGCCTGGTAGACCAGCGGCATGACGCTGCCTCGCCGGCCACCGAAGATGAATGCGGAAATGGGAACGCCTTTCGGATTGTCATACTCCGGGTCGATGGATGGACATTGCGCGATCGGTGCAGTGAATCGGGCGTTCGCATGTGCGGCCGTTCGACCGCAGTCAGGAGTCCAGTCCTTCCCTGTCCAGTCGATCAGATGATCGGGAGGGGACTTGGTCATCCCTTCCCACCACACATCGCCGTCGTCGGTCAGCGCGACATTGGTGAAGATCGTGTTTTTGGCGATCGCCGCCATGGCGTTCGGGTTCGAGGCAACGGATGTGCCGGGCGCGACGCCGAACAGTCCATATTCGGGGTTGATTGCGTAGGTTTTGCCATCGCTGCCGGGCTTAATCCAGGCGATATCATCGCCCACGGTGGTAACTTTCCAGCCTTTGTCGGCCAGGGCTTTCGGCGGCACGAGCATGGCGAAATTCGTTTTGCCGCACGCGCTGGGAAATGCCGCCGCAACGTAGGTCTTCTCCTGCGTCGGCGATTCGACTCCCAGAATCAACATGTGCTCAGCCAACCAGCCCTCGTGTTTCGCAAGCACCGATGCAATCCGCAGCGCGAAGCACTTCTTGCCCAACAGCGCATTGCCTCCATAACCGCTGCCGAACGACCAGATCTCGCTTTCCTCAGGAAAGTGCGAAACGTATCGCTTCTCCCGATGACAAGGCCAGGGAACATCTTTGACTCCCGGAGCCAAGGGAGCACCGACCGAATGCAAGCACTTCACAAAGTCGCCGTTGCCGAGCACCTCGAGTACCTTACGGCCCATCCGCGTCATGATGCGCATGCTCGCCGCAACGTAGCGGGAGTCGGTAAGTTGCACTCCGATGTGTGCGATGGGCGAACCGAGCGGGCCCATGCTGAATGGCACCACATACATGGTCCGTCCGCGCATCGAACCGGCGAAACAGCCGAGCATCTCGGCCTTCATCTCTTTGGGATGCACCCAATTATTAGTGGGACCCGCATCCCCTTTACTCAGGCTGCAAATGAAAGTGCGGTCTTCCATCCGCGCCACGTCCGAAGGATCCGATCGAGCGAGAAAGCTGTGGGGACGCTTGGCTGCGTTCAGTCGAATCAGCGTCCCGGAACTCACCATCTCATCGCACAGTTGCTGATACTCTTCGTCCGATCCATCGCACCAGTGGACGGCGTCCGGTTGGCAAAGGTCCTTGATGGCATTGACCCAGGCCACAAGCTTCGGATTGGCAGCATCCTGCGCGTGAGAAGCCATAGTTCATTCCTTGAAGATCGGTGCGATGAAATCGTGAACGGCTTGCGTCGCGAGCTCTGTGCGATCGCTGAAAACTCGCATGGGCAAACCTTGCGTATCCGGACCGCAACGATCACGTTACCCCGATCCAGCGACGGTCCGCAAGGGAGCGCATCGTTCCTCGATACCGCTGACCTTGCCGATGAGATCGCCGCGTTGCTCGTTTTCGGTCCGCTTTCCACCGCTTTCCATGCCCGAGCAGTGGCAGCGGGGGTTGTCGCGTTTTCCCTGCACTGCGTACGAAGTTTCGTCGTGATGGTTGCAACGAGGTTTCCAGGTCGTAGAATCGTCGCTCCGCGGCCCTGCGTGCCGAGCGGCCATCATGCCTTGACGCCGCAACCGAAGCTCTGGCGAACG